>CAYFQK010000009.1:0-30619 GCA_964345255.1 uncultured Bacteroidales bacterium
ACTTCTCAGGAAAGCAAGGCGAAATCCTGAAGGATATAAGCATAGCATTGCCGCTGATTAATCAAAATCAAAACGCTATAGTTATCGACGGCGTCTATCCTAACCCGGTTAAAGCGGAATCTCAATTAGTTTTTGCATTAGCTAACGCGGCTAATGTTAAAATCACACTAATGGATCTATCCGGCAAGACCGTTCAAGTTCTGGCTAATAAAAATTTCGGGCAAGGCAGCAATAAAGTGATGCTCTCCGGGAATGGTATGGCTGAAGGCATCTATATTTATGAGTTCTACCTTAACGACGAAAAAATTAACAAATCCGGAAAGGTCATTATAGCCGATTAACAAGCAATTCTTAATAATTACAAAATTAAAGGAGGGATATACATCTCTCCTTTTTTTTTATTTTTACGCTTTAAACCTATTTTCAAATTGCTAAGGAGGAGGAATGCGGATAAGATTGCTTGTTATTTTTGGGTTTTTATTGATTTATTCGCTTTATGTGCATTCTCAGGAAGTTAATTTCAATAATTTTTACAAAACTTCTGAAAATGTCCAACAGTTGATTCAAGATGAAAAATACCAAAAAGCCAAATCTCTTATTAATCAAATGAAGCAGACTGAAGTTGATACGGCAGGTCCAAATTATTCTTCTTTGATAAAAATATTAAATGCAGACTTAAACAGGACTGAGGGCAATATTGAAGAAGCAAATAAAACTCTTCAAAAAGTAAATCTAAAAGAGCTTCAAAATAAAACTATTAAGTCTGAATATTATTATTTAAAAAGTAAACTTGCAAATGACGCCCCAAAAGCCATCGATTATATAAGAAAAGGAATTCAGTTAAAAAAAGATACTCCCCCAAATCTAAAACTGACTGACCTGTCACATTTTTACAATTCGCTTGGCATATATTATCAAAGAATGTACAAGCTTGATTCGGCAAAGTATTATTATCAATCCGCCATTAATACAGCCAAAAAAATTGAAAAAAAACCTGGTATTCATAAAGATATTGCTTTGTTTCACCAAAACCTGGCCCTTCCTTATGCCATGGGAATGGATTACGAGTTAGCCAAAAAATATTTATTCAAATCAGTTAAAATACTTAATAGTTTAAAGCAAAAATATAGTGAAGACCTGTCCCGTAATTACCTGAATATCGGCAGACTATTCTTACTTACTGGCAATATTGATTCAGCTTCATATTACTATACCAAAACATTAAAATTAAGGCAAAACTATTCAAAGGAAAATTCGACCAAGCTGGCTAATGTTTACAATAACCTGGGGCAACTTCAAACCGTTACAGACAATATGGCCAAGGCCCGGATTTATTTTCAAAAAGCAAAGAAGCTTTATAAAAATACAGGGAGTCAAAACAACCAAAAATTGCATCAATCAAATCATAATTTAGGATTCACATACCAAATCCAGAGAGAATACACCAAGGCAATCAGCTATTTTAAGGAGGCAATAAAATCTCCAGATAAAATAACAGTTGGTAAAGCGTTTAGAAACCTGGCGGACTGCTATAACCAACTCAATAAACCAGATAGTGCCATCCTTTATTTCAATAAGGCTCTTGATCAATTTCGTGAAGCCGGAGACAGAGGAAGGTATGATCTTGCTCTGAATTATTTGTATTATGGTAACTTTCTAATCGCTCAGGGAAACAGCGGAGCAATTGATCATCTTAATAAAGGTAAAGACATTCTTGTGAGCATCTTCGGTGAATTTCACAGAGATGCATCAAGGGCTAACGGTTATATAGCAAAATATCATTTGGAGCAAAAAGAATATGACAAAGCACTTTCATATACGCAAGAGGCCATCACCTCATCAATAAGTGATTTCAATAATAGCAATCCATCAGTAAACCCGGATATCGAGAAGTTTGGCAATAAAAGCCATTTAATTACAGCTGTATCACTAAAAGGAAAAATCTTTTTCCAACGGGGTAAAGAAAAAAATAGCCTGGACGACCTTGAAAAAGCCTTTAAGAATTTTGAAACCGCTACCGAAATCATCAACCGCATCAGGGTAAATTATACCTACGAAAGTAACAAGCTGATGATAACTGAACGTTCTCAGGAAGAGTACAACTGGATTTTAAAAGTCCTTAAAGAATTATTCGACCAAACGGGCGATGAGAAATATTTGGCTGAACTATTCCAATACATGGAAAAAAGCAAATCGGCCGTTTTACTATCTTCCATCACCGACTCAAAAGCAAAAATAACGGCCAATCTTCCTGACTCGATCATTGAAAAAGAGAAATGGTTGCGAACCAGAATCAGTGGTTTTAAAAACCTTGTATACGAAGAAAGGCAAAAAAAGATAAGTAAACGTAACGAGGAGAAAATAGATGAATGGGAAAATATCATCTTTACACACCAGCAGCACTATGACTCACTCAAAACCTACATTAAAAACAAATATAACCAGTATTACAAGCTAAGAATGAAGCCCTCTGTCATAGATCTTAAGCAGGCTGTCTCTGAAATAGATGAAGACGAAGTTATTGTTGAATACTCCATTTTAGAAAATCAGTTAATGATTTTCACCATCTCAAAAGATAACCAGGCGATTTATATTGCAGATATCACCCAGAAGAAGCTAAATGACTTGATCAATACCTTTAGAAATAATTTAAGGGTGAAAGCATTTGTCAATTTCGACAGGAACTCATATCATGAGTTCACCCAGGCCGGCTACGAACTTTTTGAAACACTTATTGCACCCATCTACAACAAAACCAGCGGGAAAGACCTGGTATTTATTCCGGATGGAAAATTAGGTTACATCCCCTTCGAGCTATTGCTTACGAGTTCACAGGAAGGGGCGCTCAGCAACAAAATGGATTATAAAAACCTCCCCTATCTTCTGAGGAAAAGACCGGTTTCATATGCTTATTCCGCCACGCTCCTGTTTTCTGATATAAAAGAAAAATCACCTGCCGAGAAAAAAGTTCTTGCTATGGCTCCTTCTTATGACAACATAAGTAACAAGCCTGTTGATAGTATTTTTACTCACCGGCAGGGAGGCGAGATACTTTTACCTATCCCCGGGGTGGGTGAAGAGGTAAAAAACATTAGTAAAACCTATCGGAGTAAAGTCCTCAAAGATACGCTGGCCACAGAGCAAACTTTCAAGCAGGTAGCGCCTGACTACAGCGTGCTTCATCTGGCCATGCATGCCCTTGTTGACGACAGGGACCCGATGTATTCCAAACTGGTTTTTTACCAGGACCCGCAAAAGAAAAATCAGGGACTGCTCAATACCTACGAACTTTTTGACTTGTCTCTAGGTGCAGAAATGGCTGTGCTAAGTGCCTGTAATACGGGTTACGGCAAACTGCAGCGCGGAGAAGGCATCATGAGCCTGGCCCGTGGATTTCTTTATGCCGGTGTGCCCAACATCGTTATGACGCTATGGCCCATTGAGGACGAATCCACCTCAGAGATTATGAATTATTTCTACCAGCACCTCTCTCAGGGAGCAGAAAAGGATGAAGCGCTGCGAAAAGCCAAGCTTCAGTTTCTCAAAAATACCGACATGCTTAATGCGCACCCCCACTTCTGGGGTAGTTTCGTTAGTATAGGACCTGATACCCCATTAAGAAATGTAAAGGAACAAAGCACAACACCCTACTGGATTGGGGGAGGTTTGGTTCTTGCGGTCATTATTGGTTTGATAGTCCGCAGGAGAATCAAATAAAACTCATTTCAATTGTTAACAGTATTCCATTAATTTTGCGCTAAAAAGCGGCCCGTGATATATCCAAAGGATTTTGAAGAAAAGCTGGGATTTGAACAAATCAAGGAGCAGGTTAAGGAGCTCTGCGTAAGTCCTCTGGGAGAAAAGAATGTCGATAAAATACGTTTTACGGCTAAAAAAGACCTTATCCATACCCTTACCAACCAGGTACAGGAATTTAAAGATATTATAAGCTACGAAGGAGGCTTCCCTTCGCAGGATTATTTCGATTTAACAGGGGAGCTTCGGCGTATCAGAATTCCGGGTACGTTCATCAGTATTGAAAAACTCCAGGAGTTAAAGCTTTCGCTGAGGACCATTTCTTCCATATACGGCTTTTTCTCAAGCAAAAAAGAAGAGCAATATCCTGCCCTTGGCGAACTTTCCGAAAACCTACATTTTGAGAAAAGCATCATTTCAGTCATTGAAAAAATTATCGATGAAAAAGGCGAAATTAGAAATGATGCATCCACCAAACTGACCAAACTCAGAAATGATATTGAGAAAAAACGTCGCTCTGTCGACACTACGCTTCAAAAAACCCTTCAGAATGCCAAAAAACAGGGATGGGCTAAAGAAGAGGTCTCCCCTACCCTTCGCAATGGACGCTCCGTCATACCGGTGCCAAACACCCACAAACGGCAGGTTAAAGGATTTATCCACGACGAATCTTCCACCGGGCAAACCGTTTATATCGAACCTACGGAAGTTTTCGAACTCAACAACGAAATAAGAGAACTTCAAAACGCTGAATACAGAGAGATTGTAAGAATACTGACAGAGCTCTCCGACAAGCTCAGGGAAGATATCGAAACATACCTGTCGCTGTACCATTTTCTGGGGATTTTTGATTTTATTATGGCCAAAGCGCGATACGCCATCAAAATAAATGCTCAAAAGCCAAAGGTTGAAGAATTCCCATACATTTATCTGGAAGAGGCTTACCATCCGCTATTGTATCTGAGCCACACCAAAAACAATAAGCCTGTTGTTCCCCTGAATCTCAAACTGGATGAAAAAGAACGCATTCTGGTCATAACCGGCCCGAATGCCGGCGGAAAGTCGGTTTGCCTGAAAACGGTAGGGCTCATTCAATTCATGTTTCAGTGTGGATTGCTGATCCCGGCCAATGAAAACACGAGCCTGGGCATATTTTCTGATATATTCGTCAATATCGGCGATGAGCAATCCCTGGAAAACGACCTGAGTACCTACAGCAGCCACCTGAATCACCTCAACCAATTCGTGCGAAAAATGCGTTACTCGTCGCTGTTTCTTATCGATGAACTGGGAACAGGCACCGAACCGCAAATCGGCGGAGCCATTGCTGAAGCGGTATTGGAAGACCTGAACCGAAAAAAGGCGTTTGGGGTGGTGACAACACATTACGCCATCCTCAAAAAAGCAGCCGATGAAAACGAGGGGATGGTCAATGGCGCTATGTTGTTTGATACAAATAAAATGCAGCCTACTTTTATTTTAAAAACCGGTAAGCCGGGAAGCTCCTTCGCTTTTGAAATTGCCGAAAAAATAGGCCTGCCGAAATCTCTCCTTAAAAGAGCGGAGAAGAAAACAGATAAAACCCAGGTAAACTTCGAGAAGCAACTGCAGGAGCTGGAAACTGAGAAACGCGAGGTTGAGAAGAAAAAGAAAGAATTCAAGGTGGCTGATGAATTCCTTTCTGAGATGATTGAAAAGTACGAACGGCTAAACCAGGAGCTTGAAAGCTCCAAAAAAGAACAGGTAAAAAAAGCCCGTCAGGAAGCGAAAGAGATAGTTTCCAACGCCAACAAGCTGATAGAAAACACCATTCGTGAAATTAAAGAAGCCGGCGCCGAAAAGCAGAAGACCCGCCAAATAAGGAAAGAATTTACAGAAGAAACCAAGAAACTGGTTCCTGCAGAAAAACCGCCAGCGCCGAAAAAACAGAAAAAGTCGACAGAAAAAGAAAGGCCCCTGAAAAAAGGAGACTATGTGAAAATAAAAGGCCAGGATAGCGTGGGCGAAATTACCGGGCTTGGTAAAAACCAGGTAACCATTGCTTTTGACGCGTTCAACTTTACTACCGAACGCCAACAGGTAGAGCGAGCCGAAAAACCACAGAAGCAACATTCCTCGCAAAAGCAATACCGCCACAGCCAGATTATGGACGACATCAACAAGAAAGTTTCACAGTTTAAAACCACACTTGATGTTCGGGGTAAAAAAGCGGAAGAAGTAGCGAAAATTACCAAAGAATACATCTACGACGCTATCCTGCTCAGCATCCCTGAAGTGGAGATCATCCACGGAAAGGGCGCAGGAATCCTGCGCTCGGTCGTCCGCGATACGCTCAACGAAATAAAAGAAGTGAAATCCTACAACGACCGTCATGCCGACCACGGAGGGCATGGCGTTACAATTGTTAAACTAAAGTAATCCCTGTTAATGGCTCAATGGGCAGCAAAAAAATCTCATACACACAATGTAATAAAGAACAACGAACAAAAACTCACTCACCTCTCACCTCTTTCTGCTTATACTTCGGCAGCGATGCAACCACTAGCTCATAGCTTTCGTCGATCCACTCACATATGGTTTGATCATCCACTTCCCGGTTAAAGAAAACCGTGTTCCAATGCCGCTTATCCATATGATAGCCCGGGAAAACCGTATCAGGATATCGCTCCCTTAGCTCAACCGCTTTTTCGGGAGGGCATTTAATATTGACCTTAAGCTCTTCTTCGAGGTCCGTTAAGGCAAACATCTTGTTCATCACCTTAAATACCAGTGTGGTTTCATCAAACGGGAAAGATTCTGTAACACCTTTTTTTGCCAGGCAATAGCTTCTGAGTTCCTCTATATTCATGGGCTGTGGATTTTAACATCAATTTTTTTTTAGCGTATTTCCAAAAATAGTCATAATGTCCTTATTATTGCAATCTTGAAAAAATCGAGGAAATAAGGATCAATTAATTAATTTTGTTTTACCTTAGGGTAAAATTAATTGTCAATAAAAAAGCATCTTATGTCTTTAAAGGAAAAAACCAACGACCTGAAAAGACGCATGCAGAGTGCATTGCAAGGGGGTGGCAACAAAGCCATTGAAAAGCAAAAAGGTTCGGGTAAAATGACCGCCAGGGAACGTATCCTGGCACTGCTCGATCAGAACTCATTCCACGAATACGATCTTTTCGTGGAACATGCGGCCAAAGACTTTGACATGGACAAGAAATACCTGCCCGGCGACGGGGTAATTACCGGAACCGGCAGTATTAGCGGCCATCCTGTTTGTATTTATGCCCAGGACTTTACCGTTGCCGGTGGTTCGCTGGGTTTCATGCATGCCAAAAAGATCACAAAAATTATGGACCACGCCATGCGTCTGAAAATTCCAATCATTGGAATTAACGATTCAGGTGGTGCCCGTATTCAGGAAGGAGTCAACTCGCTGGCAGGTTACGGCGAAATCTTTTATCGCAACACACAGAATTCAGGGGTCATTCCACAGATTTCCGTTATTCTGGGGCCGTGCGCCGGTGGAGCGGTATACTCGCCTGCCCTTACCGACTTTGTTTTTGTGGTGGACAAAATCTCCAAAATGTTTATCACAGGCCCTGAGGTAATCAAGACTGTTCTTGGTGAGGAAATTTCAATGGAAAATCTCGGCGGCGCGCGTGTACATGCCGAAACCTCGGGGAATGCGCATTTTTATGCCCGAAATGAGCATGAATGCTTCGACCAGATCAAGCAGCTGATGAGCTTTATCCCCTGGAACAATAAAAACAAAGCCAAGCCCTTTCCAAAGAAAACACCAAAACGAAAATACAACGTTGACAATATTATCCCTACCGATCCGAAATTACCTTACGACGTAAGAGATATTATCCGGGGGTTGGCCGATGATTCGGAGTTCCTGGAAATCCAGGAATTGTTTGCACCCAACATCGTTATCGGTTTTGGCCGGTTGAATGGTGAAACGGTAGGTTTCGTCGCCAATCAGCCAATGGTATTGGCCGGCGTATTGGATGTGGATTCTTCGGACAAAGCGGCGCGTTTTATCCGCTATTGCAACGCTTTTGATATTCCGCTGGTAACACTTGTTGACCTTCCGGGCTATCTCCCCGGTATTGATCAGGAACATGCCGGAGTGATCCGCCATGGCGCCAAAATTTTGTATGCTTATTCGGAAGCAACTGTTCCGAAAATTACTGTTATACTTCGTAAAGCATACGGCGGAGGATATATTGCCATGTGTTCTCATCACCTTCGAGCCGATTTCGTATTTGCATGGCCGACGGCTGAAATTGCGGTAATGGGTCCTGAAGGAGCTGCAAATATTATTTTCCGTAAGGAAATTAAAAACGCAGAAGACCCGGATGCTATGAGAAAACAAAAGGTGAAAGAATACAAGAAAAAATTTGCTAATCCCTACGTAGCAGCAGCATATGGGTATATCGACGCGGTCATTGAGCCGGTTGAAACACGTCACTTCCTGGTGCATGCACTGAGCATTGCCAAAGACAAATCGGAATTGAAACCGGATAAAAAACACGGTATACCGCCATTTTAAACTAAAACGAATGTTAGATTATGGATTACAAAAACGTGCCTAAGGAAGAATTCGTGGACTTTGTAGTGGAGAGTTTCAAATATAAAACACTCCTCGGAGAGAAATACAAATCCCGTAAAACTTATGTGCCTCCCTCACCGGACAAACAGTATTCTCAGCTGCCCGGAGTAGTTACCGACATTATGGTAAAACCAGGTGATAAAGTGCAGTTGGGTGACATTGTTATGTCGTTTGAGGCGATGAAAATGGATAATGTAATTATGGCCTCAGCCCAGGGAAAAGTCAGGGAAATCCACGTAAATATTGGTGACACTATTGTTAAACACCAACTTTTAATAGAATACGAGAGAGTATAAAGTGATCGTTAAAGGATTTGGAATAAACAGGCCGCGCTATCATATATCTAATTTCGCGGCCTTTTTTTAGTTTTCATCAAATAATTTATTCTTCTCAAAGATAATTTTCAGCAATTCCTCACGCCCTTTTCCGGTTTGTGCAGAGCTTACCACATAAGGAGGCAACTCTTCCCATTCTTCAGACAATTCTTCAAGATACGAATCCAGATTTTTAGCTAATTGCTCCGGCTTAAGTTTGTCTGTTTTAGTAAAAACCATCGTAAAAGGCAACTGATTGACAGCAAGATTTTTCATGAACCGCATATCAATTTCCTGGGGCTTATGCCTGGCATCAATGAGTAAAAATATGTCGATAAGATTCTGTCTTCCCGTCAAATACTTACTTATCATTTTATCCCATGACTCCCGCTCTTTTTTTGAACGCTTGGCATACCCGTATCCCGGAAGGTCAGTAAGGTACCAGGCATCATCTACCACAAAAAAATTTAAGAGTTGTGTTTTTCCCGGTGTGGAGGATATTTTAGCTATTCCTTTCCGGTTAACCAGCATATTAATCAACGAAGATTTCCCTACATTGCTCCGGCCAATGAAAGCGTATTCGGGAATAAACCGCTGTGGATAATCCTCCGGGTATTTACAGCTCTTAACGAATTCAACCTGTTTAATATCTTTTTTCATTATTCCTCTTTGTAATTGGTAATGTAACGGCCTTTCTTATCCGAATAAATATCTTTCAAAACAATTAAAATGGCCGTTTCCTCCACATTTCCGAAATTTGGATTGAGCGAAGTGCCAAAAACTTTCATGGTAGAGCTGAGGTTCATATACGAGTTTACAAGTGGCGGAATGTTTTCACCCTGGCTTCTCACCGTCTGGACCATCTTCTTATAGTCTTCAACATAAGCGTAATAATTGAACAGCTTGTCAATCTGCTCAGCATTGTGATATAGCCCCAAAGGGTGGAACGGACGCACCAATTCATCTTTATCAGGAAAATATTTACTTAGAAAATGAAGAATGACATCCCGGGCAAAGCGATCGAATGAGGGATACATGGTAAACTTGCCGAAAAAATATTCGATCTCCGGGTTGTCGATAACCAGCGTCCCCAGGCCATCCCACAGGTTGTCAAGGGAAAAAATGCCTTTGCGTCTGTCTATATTGGGCTGATATTTGGGTTGTACGAAACTGCGGCCTAGCTCAATGGTTTTTTTGAGGTATTTGTTGACGAACTTATCCGAAAAATGAAATAGTTTGGATGTAGCGCTTATCGGAACATTATCTTCATTCACAGGAATATTATACCCTTCTATATACCGGTATCCGCCAACTATCTCTTCATCCTCAGGATCCCAAACTACTAACTGTTTGAAAGGCACATCGGCCGTGTCATAAGAATCAATATCTGTATCTTTTCCGGTACCGCCGCCTGCCTCCCTGAAAGCAATTTCCCGAAGTCGCCCTATCTCAAGCATTGTGTTTGGAGAGTCATGATGGGTAACGATATATATCTCGCGATTCCCATTATTGGTATACCTCACGAACTTATCCGGTGTCAATTCATTTTTTAAAACCTGCCGGTCAACGGCTTTAATAATTTCCTGCATTTACCGTATCTTTTATTCTTCAATTTGCCTATTGCCAAGCTGATAGACTTTTTGTTTCACCTCCCGTGCCCATTGCTTATCCTTTTTAGAACGATCAAAAGTCGTGTATGGAATAGGCTTGCCAAATTTAATGAATATTACCTGATTCTTCTGTTTAAACATCTCATCCACCAGATAAAGCATTTCTATATTGGCCTTTATACCCAGTCGCGTTCTGAGGTTTGCCAGATTGTAAAAGAAATTAGAGTTTCTGCCTTCAATATATACGGGAACGATATCGCGTTTATGCCTGCGCGCTTTTGAGATAAATGTCTTGTGCCAGGTCAAATCGACAATTTTTCGGTCCTGCTTTCGTGAGCACAAGCCTGCCGGAAAATAGAGCATGGTCTTTTCACCGGCAAATGTGTCATCGATAATGCGGGCGTTTTCTGCATTGCTTCCGTGTTTGTTTATTGGTATGAAAAGCTCTTTCAGATTGGAAATATTCATCAAAATATCATTAACCGGAAACAACACATCCTGGCGAATCCGCCCTACCACTTGAATTAAGGCCAGGCCATCAAGGCCTCCCAATGGATGATTGGCTGCAAAAATAAATCGCCCTTCTCTGGGAATATTCTCCAGCCCCTCAGTTTGAACATCGGCCCCAAAGTTTTCAATCACCGCATCAACGAAATCCAGTCCGAACCGATCCCTGTTCTTTTTCAGGAACTCATTGATTTCCTTTACATGGATAACTCGCTCGAGGTATCTTATTATAAAATTGGGCAATAACTTGGGGAGCTTAGGGTTCTTTTTGGCCATCACCTCCCGCAAGTCTATATAATCCATCTTTTTTGCTACCGTATTCTTCTTCGCTTCCATTTGACTTCAATAAATTGAATAGGCGCTGTTTCCAGGTTGAACAAACCTTGAGCTTCCCATTCTATTGCTATTGCTTCATTATACAAATTTAGCTCATTTTTTTCTGAAAACAAATTACCCACAGGTCTACCACCTTATCCCACATCAAATTAAAAAATATAGAACTCTGCCCTTGAACAAATTACTTATCAACAGCTTTCAACATTCTATTAATTTGTTTATCAATAATTTAATCTCAAAAGGCAATAAATCCACTGCTTGCAATGGGTTTGTACGATCTTTCAATAACCATTTATATAAATCATTAATAATGAATATTTTAAAAATTTGTGGGAAAATTTGTATTTTTTTGTAATATTATGGTAAAAAATGGGATAATTTTGTAGTTTTGGAATAGTACAAATACCGGCTTAACACATGGCAGATCTTTTTGGAAACGCAACCTGTAAACTGGACGAAAAACATCGTCTTACGCTTCCTTCTAAGCTGATCAAGCAGCTTGAAGCAAGTGAGGATTATAGTCAGTTTATAGTAAAACCTAATCTGAAAAAGCCATGTATTGATCTTTATCCCAAGGAAAATTGGGACGAGATAATGCAAAAACTCAAAAAACTCGATCGCTTTCGCCCTGATGTACAGGAATATCTAATCCGGTTCCTTAAAGGCCATGAATTAGTTTATCTGGATAAAGCCAACAGGCTTCTGTTGCCTACAAGGCTAATCGAATACAGCAAAATTGATAAAGAAGTAATCGTAGCTCCCATAATTGACATGGTTCAGATTTGGGATGTGAAGCTTTACGAAGAATATACCGAGCTACCTGAAAACTTTGACGAATTGACTAACAGCGCCTTAGACAAAAAGGATGAGTGATAAAGAACGATCATACCACGAACCGGTCATGCGCCGGGAAAGCATAGAGGGCTTAAACATCAAGCCTGGAGGAATCTATGTGGACACCACTTTTGGGGGCGGGGGACATGCACGTGCTATCCTGGAGGAACTAAGTGAGAACGGAACATTACTAGCTTTCGACCAGGATCCGGAAGCCCTTGCGAACGCCATCGACGATGAGCGCTTTATCCTGATTAACAGCAATTTCAGCTATATCAAAAACTTCCTGAAGCTTTACCAGGCTTACCCGGTAGATGGAATCTTTGGCGATCTGGGCGTTTCCTCTTTTCAATTCGACAATGCACGGCGCGGGTTTTCCACGCGCTTCGACGGCCCCCTGGATTTAAGAATGAATCCCAAAGCCGAGCTAAGCGCAAAGGCTGTCCTCCGGCGCTATTCCAAAGAGCAATTGCGCTCAGTGTTTAAACAGTATGGCGAAATAAAAAATGCCGGCCATTTAACGAATCTTATTGAAGATTACCGAAAAAAGCAGGATATCTCTACCACCGGCCAGCTGGCTGGGATTGCTCGTAAATGCGCCCCCCGAAACCGCGAGAATAAATACCTGGCGCAGGTTTTTCAGGCCTTGCGCATCGAAGTAAATGAAGAATTGGAGGCCCTGAAAAAGATGCTGGAAAGTTCTATCGACATGCTCAACACCGGTGGCCGCCTGGTTATCCTCTCCTATCATTCGCTTGAAGATCGCCTGGTGAAAAACTTCTTTAAATCTGGAAATTTTGAGGGCGTTGTTGAAAAAGACTTTTATGGAGAACCGGAAACTCCCTTCAGGGTGATTACCCGGAAACCGGTAACCCCCTCTGAAGAGGAGATAAAGGTTAATCCCCGTGCACGCAGTGCGAAATTAAGAATTGCTGAAAAGAAATAACGCTATGACTGAAGAGACATACAAAAGAGAAGGATTTATCAGCTATTTCTTTGCTTTTCTGACAGGTCAGATTCTTCAGCAAATGAACCTCAGAAAAACAGCCCCGCTGATTGCTTATGTTGCGCTTATGGCGCTCTTTATCATTGGCAATACTTACTACGGCCAAAAGCAGGTGAGTAAAATAGAGAACCTGCAGAAGGAGATCAAAGAACTGAAATTTAAACATACGGTAACAAAGTCAGCACTGATGGAATTGACCAAGCAGTCGACACTGGAAGATAAATTGGAAAACCGCGGCTTGCTTATCTCGACAGAGCCTCCGCAAAAAATAACTATAAAACAGGACGGATAAATGACAGAGGAAAAAAAGACCATATTGCTTAGAGCTGCCCTGGTATATATCGTTACCGGAGCAATTGGCCTGGCTATCATTTACAAGGTCTTTGATATTCAATTTGCTGAAGCAGAGAAATGGCAGCAGAAAGGGACAGAAATAACCTACCAGTGGGAAGAAGTGGAGGCCATCAGGGGGAATGTATGCGCCGACGACGGCAGCTTGCTCATGACTTCTGTTCCGATGTTTGATGTGTACATGGATGTGGCCTGCCCCAATATCAGTGAATCCCACTTCAATAAAAATGTATCGGCCCTTGCCGTTCAATTGGCCAATCTCTTCAAAGATAAAAGCAGATGGCACTATGAGCGCGAATTGAAACGCGCCAGAGATAAGGACAAAAGATATTACCTGCTGCGCAGGGATATTACCTATAACCAGTTGAAGCAAATGAAGGAGTTTCCGATTTTAAAACGCGGGCGCTACCGGGGCGGCTTTATCGTGGAACCTAACACCGAACGGATTAAACCATACAACGGACTTGCCTCAAGAACACTGGGATTTATAAACACCGGCGCACCAAACACAAAATATGTTGGAATCGAAGGCGCTTACAACCAATACCTCAGCGGTAAAGGCGGAAAAAGACTCATGCAGAAAATTGCCAATGGAGAAAAAATTCCTGTACACTACAAAAAGCAAATTGCTCCGCAAAATGGAAATGATGTTATCACTACAATAGACATCAACATCCAGGATGTTGCCGAAAGCAGTCTCAGGGAACAACTAAAAAAGCATGCCGCTGATCATGGCTGCGCGGTAGTGATGGAAGTGAAAACAGGCTATATCAAAGCAATTGCAAACCTTGGCCGAACAGAAGAAGGAAATTATGAGGAAATTTACAATTACGCCGTTGGAGAAGCCAGCGAGCCTGGCTCCACTTTTAAAACCATTTCTTTTCTGGCCGCTCTGGAAGAGGGTAAGCTGCCACCGCTAAGTGATAGCATTCAAACGGGTAAAGGGAAAAAGAAATTTGCCGATAAAATCATGACGGACGCCCACAGGGGCGGGTACGGGATGTTATCAGTAAAAGAAGTTTTTGAAAAATCATCCAACATTGGGGTCTCCACCGTCATAACAGAAGCTTTTGATGACCCTGAGGAGTTTGTTGAGCAAATCAATGATTTTTCTATCAACCAAAGAGTGAATATTGGGATAAAAGGGGAAGCCGAGCCTTTTATCAATCATCCGGATAATCGCCAGTGGTCTGCTGTTTCATTGCCATGGATGTCCATCGGATACGAAGTCATGCTAACTCCCCTTCAGATTCTCACTTTTTATAATGCCATCGCTAACGACGGACGCATGATGCAGCCCCAGTTGGTTAAAGAGATAAGAAGCTCAGGCGAGGTTGTAAAACATTTTACTCCTGAAATCCTGGATAATTCCATCGCTTCTGATATAAACCTGGACATTATTCAGGGGCTCCTGCAAGGCGTGGTCGAAAATGGAACGGCAAGAAATCTGAAAAACGCCATCTACCACATTGCCGGAAAAACTGGAACAGCCCAAATTGCCGATCCATCGTCAGGATATAACAAAACCGATTATAAAGCTTCTTTCGTTGGTTATTTCCCGGCAGAAAAACCTCAATACAGCATTATAGTAGTAATTAACAAACCCACCAAAGGTTCTTATTACGGAAACCGCGTATCGGGAACGGTTTTTAAAGATGTCGCCGATAAAATTTACGCCACGCAACTGGATATCCAGAGCGATTCCCTGAAATATCGAATACCCTCCACCCCACCGATTTATGTTGTAGGTCAGAAAAACGATCTGAATCATATTTACCACGAAATGGGCTATTCGGTAAAAAACAGCAAAATAAGCTCAGAATGGGTCGTCAGCCTCAAACAGCACGACACGCTTCAATATGGATACAGAAAATTCCCTAAGGGGGTTGTTCCCAATGTTAAAGGCATGAGCGCCAAAGATGCAGTTTATGTGCTGGAAAAACTGGGACTAAATCCCAGCATTCACGGAAAAGGAAATGTAAGGCGGCAGTCCCTGGCTCCCGGTGCTAAAATTCAGAATGGAAGACACATTAATCTGTATTTATCATCATGAAAAAACTGAATGACATATTGCGCGGAGTGGATATCACTGAACAGCAAGGTGATATGGATAGCTCAATCAATCATCTACAGTTTGACAGCCGGCAGGTTCAGCGTAGTG
This sequence comes from uncultured Bacteroidales bacterium, assembly GCA_964345255.1. Taxonomy (GTDB): domain Bacteria; phylum Bacteroidota; class Bacteroidia; order Bacteroidales; family JAIPAH01; genus JAIPAH01. The sequence goes on from CAYFQK010000009.1 coordinate 15,488, forward strand.
ATGTTTTTGTTGCCATTCGTGGGACTTCCGTCGATGGACATCAGTTTATTCCCCAGGTAAGTAAAAAAGCGGTCCGGGCCATCGTATGCGAAGAATGGCCGGTCGACTCGATGAAGGAAACAGGTATAGCGTGGATCAAAGTCCCCGATTCAAGGGAAGCCCTCGGCATTATGGCCTCCAATTATTACGACAACCCTTCGGAAAAACTCAGCCTGGTGGGAGTGACCGGCACGAATGGAAAAACAACAACCGTCACTCTTCTCTTCAATCTTTTCCGGGAATTGGGCTATTCGTGCGGCATGCTTTCAACCGTTGAAAACCGGATAGACGAAAGAAGCATCCAGGCTACGCATACCACAGGCGATGCACTCCAGATAAATAAGTTACTGGCACAGATGGCCGGCGAAAATGTAACCCATTGTTTTGCTGAGATCAGCTCCCATGCCATTGACCAAAAGCGCATCAGCGGGCTGGTTTTCGCCGGCGGAATTTTCACCAACATCACTCAGGATCATCTGGATTATCATGAAAATTTCCGCTCTTATCTTTATGCCAAGAAAGCTTTTTTCGATAAGCTGCCATCTGCAGCCTTCGCCATCACTAACAATGATGATAAAAACGGGAAAACGATACTCCAGAATACAAGGGCAAAAAAATATACCTATGGGTTAAAAAGAAGTGCTGATTTTAAAGGGAAAATCACTGAACACCACATGCATGGCATCAACATGTTGATTGACAAAACGGAGGTCTGGTTCAGCATGGCCGGCACCTTCAACGCCTACAATCTCCTGGCTACTTACGCTGCAGCACGTCTACTGGACGAAGCTAAAGAGGAAACACTGGCCGCCATGTCCCGCTTAAAAGGGGCAGAAGGACGATTTGATATCACCTTATCCAAATCAGGGATTAAAGGAATAATCGACTATGCGCATACACCCGATGCGCTAAAAAATGTACTGGAAACTATCAACCAAAGCAGAACGCGCAATGAAACACTGATAACAGTTGTGGGCGCCGGAGGCGACAGGGATAAAACCAAAAGACCCGAAATGGCCCGCATTGCCACAACACTCAGCGACAAGGTAATCCTGACCTCAGACAACCCCAGAACAGAGGATCCGCAGGCCATAATTGATGACATGACAAAAGGCATTGGAAAACAAAATGAAAAAAAAGCAATCACTATTCTTTCTCGCGAAGAAGCTATAAAAACAGCCTGCCTGATGGCGGCAGAGGGAGACATTATCCTTGTGGCCGGGAAAGGGCATGAGAAGTACCAGGAAATTAAAGGAATACGTCATCATTTCGATGATAAAGAAATATTAACCAACCATTTAAAATAAAACGATATGCTATACTATCTTTTTGACTATTTGGAACAAGCAATCGATTTTCCCGGGGCAGGAATGTTTCAGTTTATCTCATTCAGGGCAGCTATGGGTGTCATCCTGTCGCTGTTGATTTCTCTCGTTTTCGGAAAAAGCCTCATTGCCCTCCTCAGGCGTAAGCAGGCCGGCGAAACGGTTAGAGAGCTTGGCCTGGATGGTCAAAAAGAAAAAGAAGGAACCCCAACCATGGGCGGTTTGATAATTATTGCCAGCATTATTATTCCTACCCTGTTGTTTGCTAAACTTCATAACATCTATATAATACTAATCCTTTTTGCTACTTTTTGGCTGGGAATTATCGGTTTTGTTGACGATTACATCAAAGTTTTCCGTAAGGATAAAAAAGGCCTTGCCGGGCGATTTAAGATTATCGGCCAGATAGTTCTGGGATTAGTTGTCGGAGCCACCATGTTCTGGCATCCTGATATTGTGATTAGAGAAAAAGAAAACACCCAGTCGGATTACTCACTGGTTATCGAGTCTAACGAGAACATGTCGAGGGCCGAAAAAGCCCAGATAACTTTCTCTAAAGAATCCAAATCCACCAAAACCACCATTCCCTTTGTAAAAAACAACCAGTTGGATTATGCTGTCCTCGTGACCTGGCTTGGAGAGAAAGCCCGGAAATATTCTTTCCTGCTGTTTATCCCCATAATTATTCTGATAATAACTGCCGTATCGAACGGGGCCAACCTTACGGATGGAATCGATGGCCTGGCCACCGGCAGTTCTGCCATCATAGGCGCCACCCTGGGCATCCTGGCCTGGGTATCGGGCAACATCATTTTTGCAGACTATCTGAACATTATGTATATCCCGCGGGTGGGAGAACTGGCGATTTATATCAGTTCCTTTGTAGGAGCTTGCATTGGCTTTTTATGGTACAATTCTTACCCGGCGCAGGTATTCATGGGCGACACCGGAAGCCTCACTATTGGCGGGGTCATAGCTGTTTTTGCTGTAATGATTCGCAAAGAATTGCTTATCCCTATCCTTTGCGGGATATTCCTGGCCGAAAGCGTATCGGTCATCATACAGGTGGGCTGGTTCAAATACACCCGCAAAAAAACCGGGGTTGGCCGCAGGATATTTAAAATGAGCCCTCTGCATCATCATTACCAGCTTAAAGGATATAAAGAACCAAAGATTGTCCTGAGATTTTTGATCATCGGGATCATGCTGGCAGTATTCACCGTAATAACGCTGAAAATAAGATAAGATGGAAAATAAAAACATTGTCATACTTGGAGCAGCAGAAAGCGGTACAGGAGCAGCAGTACTGGCTAAAGTGCGTGGTATGGATGTTTTTGTTTCCGATAATTCGAAAATTGAAGAAAAATATAAAACAATCTTAAATGACTATCAGATAGATTATGAAGAAGGCGTGCATTCGTATGATACGATTTATGATGCAGAACTGGTCATAAAAAGCCCGGGAATTCCTGATAATATCCCCATCATTTCAGAATTGAATAAGCGCTCGATTCCAGTTATTTCAGAAATTGAATTTGCTTCGTGGTTTACTGAAGCAAAAATGATTTGTGTTACAGGAAGCAATGGAAAAACGACCACAGCCTCCTTAATTCATCATATTCTTAAAAACAGTGGGATCAGCGTTGCCTTAGCTGGTAATGTGGGACAAAGTTTTGCATTCCATGTGGCCCGTCAAATACCGGTCGACTGCTATGTTCTTGAAATCTCAAGTTTCCAGCTTGATAACATGTATTCTTTCAAAGCTGACATTGCGGTACTGACAAATATCACACCCGATCACCTCGATCGATATAACAATGATTTTCAATCATATATCAATTCAAAATTCCGAATAATTAATAATACATCGTCTGAGGATCACCTTATCTATTGCGATGACGACGAACAGATCACAAATGAAATCAAAGCAAGAAACCCGGAAGTAACTCTTCATCCCTTTTCCATCACTCACGAAGTGGAAGATGGAGCCTGGCTGAATGATAATAATCTGATTTTCAATATTAACAGAAACCCATTTACTATGACAATAGAAGAATTGGCCTTACAGGGAAGACACAACACCTACAACTCAATGGCTGCAGGTGTCGCCGCGCGGCTGATAGATATCCGCAAAGAATCTATCAAAAAGTGTCTGAGAGATTTCAAAAACATTGAGCATCGCCTCGAAGACGTGGCTACCATCCATGGTATAAAGTTTATCAACGACTCCAAAGCCACCAATGTTAATAGCACCTGGTATGCCCTGGAATCGATGGATAGGCCGGTAGTTTGGATTGCCGGCGGACAGGACAAAGGCAATGATTATGACAAGCTCACACAAATTGTGGCCGAAAAAGTAAAAACACTGATTTGCCTTGGAGAAGATAATCAACCTATAATCAATGCTTTCGACCATGTGGTGGATGAAATCTTCGAGACCCAATCCATGCTGGAAGCAGTGGCCTGGGGCTATCGATTGGCCAGGGATGGTGAAATCGTGTTGCTCTCTCCGGCATGCGCCAGTTTCGACCTTTTTGAAAATTATGAAGATCGCGGAAATCAATTTAAAAAATCAGTAAAGGGACTTTAAAATGAACGGGTTACGAAAACTGAGCTGGAATTTTGATGGGGATAAAGCCATCTGGGGTATTCTCTTCCTGATGAGCATCCTCTCGCTTGCAGCTGTCTACAGCTCTACGGGAGACCTGGCTTTTACAAAACGGGGCGGAAATACAGAATTCTTTCTCTTTAGAAGATTTCTTATCCTCTCGGTAGGGTGGCTGGCTGTTTATATAACACACAAAATTCCAGTAAAATACATCAAGGTAATTGCGGTAGCAGCTCTTGTTTTAACTATGCCCATGCTCATTCTGAACCTTGCCGTGGGCAGTCGCTGGGCCGAAATACCGGTTGTCAACATTTCATTTCAGTTTTCTGAAGTCGCTAAAATCTCATTACTTGTTTACACGGCCTGGCAATTAGCCTACCACAAGGAAAGACTCCATGATTACGGTACTTTTTTAAAACTCATTATTCCTATTGTTATAGTATCCGGGTTAATATTCATTGGCGACTTTTCCAGTGCCGCATTGATTTTCTTTACCAACCTGGTTCTCATTTTTATGGGTAGAGCAAAAATTCGCCATATGGCGGCTTTAATGCTCATTATCGTGCTGTTTACAGCCGGATTATATAAATTAGTAAGAACCTATCCTGACTTCGGCCGGTTTGCCACCTGGAACAGCCGCATTGAAAGTTATCTCAACAAAGGAGAAAATATTAATGATGGCAATTACCAGATTACGCAATCAAAAATTGCCATAGCAGGCGGAGGCCTGACCGGCAAACTTCCCGGGAAAAGCACCCAGCGCTATTTTCTGCCTGAAGCCCATAATGACTTTATTTATGCAATAATTATTGAGGAATATGGTTCGCTGATTGGAGTGACGCTATTGCTTCTATATCTTGTGCTGTTGTACCGGAGTATCAGAATTTTCATGAAAAGCAATCGAACGTTTGACAGACTGGTTGTTTTAGGGATTGGGTTTACCCTATCGTTTCAGGCCATGATTAACATGGGCGTATCTGTTGGCCTTTTCCCGGTAACAGGCCAGACGCTGCCGGCCATCAGCCAGGGTGGCACCTCTGTTCTTGTCACCTTTATTTCTATTGGGATTATCCAGGCCATCACAGCGCAAAATGAGAAAAGAGAAAATGAATCAGCAGAAGAAATGGATGAAATGACAGTAAATGATGAATAAAGAAAAACCCATAAAACTTATCTTCAGTGCTGGCGGCACGGGCGGTCACGTAATCCCGGCTTTAACTGTAGCCGACGAAATAATAAAACTCCGCCCGGACGCCGAAATACTCTTTATAGGGGCCAAAGGAAAAATGGAAATGGACAAAGTGCCTGCTTCCGGTTATACCATCTATGGGTTACCTATTGCAGGAATACAGCGGCAATTAACGCTTAAAAACCTGAAATTTCCTTTCCTCCTGCTTAAAAGCCTCTTAAAGGCGCGAAGAATAATTAAATCATTTCGTCCTGATGGAGTGGTGGGCTTTGGGGGTTATGCCAGCGGACCCGTACTAAAAATAGCTCAATTACAGCATATTCCCACTTTTTTACAGGAGCAAAACTCCTATCCCGGGATTACGAATAAATGGCTGGGAAAAAAAGCTAAAAGAATCTATACAGCATACGAAGGCATGGACCGTTTTTTCCCTCATCGCGTTGTAAAAATTACAGGGAATCCAATACGCAGTGAGTTTGCCGAAAAAATAACAAATAGAAAAGACGCCTTCGATGCGTTCGGTCTGGACCCCGACAAGCCAGTGATTTTCTTTATGGGGGGAAGCCAGGGCGCCCGCACTATTAATTACGGCGTTAGAAACAATTTTAATTATTTTGTTGAAAAGGGATACCAGCTCATCTGGCAAACAGGGAAATTATTCATAACACAAGCTCAGCAGTTAATAGATTCACATAACAGAGCGCACCTTATCAAGCCTTTTGTTTTTATAAATGAAATTGAAAAGGCATACCAGGTTGCCGATGTTGTGGTGGCTCGCGCAGGAGCAATATCGATTGCGGAACTCAGCGCAGCAGGGAAAGCGTGTCTGTTTGTGCCGCTGCCCACTGCAGCCGAAGACCATCAAAAGAAAAATGCCCGGACGCTTGCAGATAAGGATGCAGCAGAGATGATCCCTGACGGTGAATTTTCCATACAGCTGCCAAAAAAACTGGATGAGCTAATCAATAATCCTGAAAAAAGAAAAAAGCTTGAAAAAAATATTAAGACCTTTGCACGAAATAATGCGACTGAAGAGATTGCTAACGATATTTTAAACACCTTACATCGCTGAAATGGTTGACCTTACGAGCATAAAAAAGATTTATTTCCTGGGTATCGGCGGCATCGGGATGAGCGCCATTGCCAGGTATTTTGTCAGCCATGGAAAAGAGGTAGCCGGTTATGATAAAACACCTTCCCCCTTAACGCGCAACCTTGAAGCTGAAGGAATACCGGTTCATTACGAAGATGATCCCGCTCTGATTCCTGATGAGGTTGAACTAGTGGTGTATACCCCGGCGGTACCTAAAACACTGAAGGAGTATAATTTTCTGAATGATAACAAAATACCTATTCATAAACGCGCTGAGGTGTTAGGGATGATCTCCTCCAATCACTATACGATAGCAGTTGCCGGCACCCATGGAAAAACTTCGGTAAGCTCCCTGATTGCTCACATACTCAGCGAGTGTGGTAAAAATGTTACGGCATTTATTGGAGGTATTATGAAAAACTACCGTTCAAACTGTATAATATCAAGTAATACAGAAGTTGTGGTAGTTGAAGCCGACGAATTTGACAGGTCTTTTTTACAACTTCACCCCAACATCATCGTCATAACGGCAATTGACCCTGACCATCTGGACATCTACGGAAGCAGCCAGGAATTGGAACGTAATTTTAAAGAATTTGCAGGGCAGTTAAGGAAGAATGGTAAACTTATCATTGAGCATTCCCTAAAACCCAAATTTGAGAACCAATCGCAAATTTTAACCTATGGCATTGATAAAAAGGCCAGCTATGCGGCCTCCAACGGGTTTATTGAAAAAGGCTACCAGGTTTTCGACCTTACAGATGAAAAAGAACATTTAACAGGAATACGCTTCGCCCTGCCCGGTCAATACAACCAAAAAAATGCGGCAGCGGCTTATGCTGTAGCCCGAATAATGGATACCGATAAGCATAAATTAAAGCAGGCCATTGAGTCTTACGCAGGTGTTGAAAGACGTTTCGATATCAGGTTGAGGAAAGAAAGCATTGTTTACATCGATGATTATGCTCACCACCCAAGTGAATTAGAGGCTTGTATCAGGGCTGTAAGAACCCTTTTCCCTGAGAAAAAAATTACAGGAATATTCCAGCCGCACCTGTATTCCAGAACAAAAGATTTTGCCGATGGCTTTGCCCAAAGCCTTGACCTACTTAACGAAACCATTCTGATACCTGTATATCCCGCTAGAGAATCCCCCCTTGAGGGGGTTTCATCTAACATGATTTATGAAAAGATGCAATCAGAGGAAAAATACTTGTATAAAAAAGAAGAACTAGTAGAAAAGTTGAAAGCTTTTAACCTTGAAGTGCTTCTTACGCTGGGAGCCGGGGATATTGATAGGTTAGTCAAACCAATTACACGAATGCTGGAGGAAAATTACGCATGAAAAAAGTGTTGAGCATCATAGCAGTAATAATCTTTATCGCAAGCATCGCATACCTGGTGTTGCTAACGAATCGTGAGCACCGCAGGGGGATATGCAGCGGGCTCAGCATTGAACTGCAGGTAGATAGGCAAAGAGACTCCCTCATCACCACTGCACAAGTGCTCAATCTCATAACTAATAATTTTGACACCTTAACAAAACGGCCCCTGTCAAATATTTCCACAGCCAGTATAGAACAAACTTTAAAAAGCAGTCCTTTTATCAGGGAAGCAGATGTACTGGTGACGATGAACAGAAAGCTAAAGGTAAGAGTGCGTACTTACTCCCCTGTAGTCCGCCTGATAACAGGTAAAAATAAGTCATTCTATCTGGATAAATCAGGATATATTGTCCCTGTAAACCCTCAACACCCAAGTTACGTGCTTCTGGCGAGCGGTCATATCAATCTTTCTCTGCCGGATAGCGCAATTTTAAAGAATCTTCATTATAAAAAACTGAATAACTTTTCTGTTATCGGTGAGATATTTAATTTAGCAAAACAAATCAGGGCAAACCGGTTCCTTAAAGCACAGGTTGAACAAATTTATCGCAATAGCGAGAATGAATACGAACTGATCCCAAAAATAGGAGATCAATTGATAATTTTCGGTTCAGCATCTCTGATTGACAAAAAACTAAAAAAACTGGAGGCCATCTACAAGCAGGCCATCCCAAAAAGCGGGTGGAAAACGTATGATGCCATTAACTTAAAATATAAAAACCAGGTTGTCTGCTCAAAATAAATAGTGATATGGAAAATAATGACAATGAAATAATTGTAGGCCTTGACATCGGAACAACAAAGGTTGCAGCCATTGTCGGCAGGGAAGATTTAAACGGCAAAATCGAAATTTTGGGATTTGGCAAAGCCGAATCGTTGGGAGTGAAGCGAGGCGTAGTTCACAATATAGGTTCTACGGTAGAAGCCATAGAGAAAGCTGTTGCCGAAGCAGAAAAAATGGCTGAAGTAAACGTCTCAACGGTAAAGGTAGGAATTGCGGGCCAGCATATCAAAAGCCACCAGCATCGCGGCAGCATCATTCGCGATAACAGCGATGCTGAGATCACCAAAGATGAAGTTAATCAACTGGTTAACAGCATGTACAATATCGGCATGAAGCCGGGTGAAGAAATCATTTCCGTCATACCACAGGAATTCACTATTGACGAAGAATCTGGTATTACTCACCCTGTAGGTATGGCGGGAAGTTCGCTGGAAGCAAACTTTCATATAATCACAGGGATGACCCATGCTGCCAAAAACGTGTATAAATGCATTACCAAAGCCGGCCTGCAAGTGGATGAGCTTATCCTGGAGCCGTTGGCTTCTTCGGATGCTGTTCTCAACGATGATGAACTGGAAGCAGGCGTGGCGCTCATTGATATTGGTGGCGGCACATCAGACATCGCCATCTTTCATGACAAGATCCTTCGGCATACCGCAGTTATCCCATTTGGTGGCTCTATTGTCACTGAAGATGTGAAAGAGGGATGCTCCATTATTCGAAAACATGCAGAGGACCTAAAAGTTAAATTTGGTTCTGCCCTGGCCAATCAGAACAGCGACGATGAGGTGGTTTCCATCCCGGGGCTGCGCGGTCGAAAACCTAAAGAAATATCGCTAAAAAACCTGGCTCACATTATCCAGGCACGTGTACAAGAAATCCTGGAACATGTTAATTATGAGATAGAAACTTCAGGGTATGAAAACCAGCTAATCGGTGGAATCGTTGTAACAGGGGGCGGCGCGCAACTAAAACACATGCGTCAGCTTACTTCTTATGCTACTGGTAAAGATACGCGCATAGGCTACCCTGCTGAGCACCTGTCTTCAAAAGTCCCCGACGAACTTAAAAAACCGATGTATGCTACAGGCATTGGCCTTGTGATAGATGGTGTTCGTGATGCCCGGAGAAGAAAAATGATGGAGGCAGGAAATGAAAACAGCATAAAAAAAGAAGAGCAAGAACCTGAAAAAGAGAGAAGAGGAACCGGAACCCGCATTTCACAGAAGTTTTTATCAAATATTATAAAGTTTTTCGATGAAGAGGAAAAAAAGTAATTAACGGATGATTGTGGAAAAATAGTTGGCAAGCCCGATAGCACGAGTTCTTTTTCGTTCTATTTTTATAAAAACCTGATGACACCATGGCTATGTTAAAATTTAACAATACGAAAAATATAGATAACAGTATCAAAGTAATCGGAGTTGGCGGAGGCGGCAGCAATGCTGTCGATAATATGTTCCGCGAAGGAATCAAGGATGTTGATTTCATTGTAGCCAACACTGATGCACAAGCCCTCGAGCAAAGTGCGGTTCCCGTAAAGATACAACTGGGAAAAAGAGGTAAAGGAGCCGGAAATAACCCGCAGGTAGGTAAAGAAGCAGCCCTGGAATCGCAGGAGCAAATAGAAAATATTATCGACGAAGAAACCGAAATGGTCTTCATTACAGCCGGCATGGGGGGTGGTACCGGAACAGGCGCAGCGCCTGTAATTGCCTCAATTGCCCGCGAGCAGGGCGTGCTGACCGTTGGCATCGTCACCACGCCGTTTAGCTTCGAAGGTCCGCGACGAAAAAAGCAGGCTGAAGCGGGTATTGCTGAGCTCAGAAAATACGTCGATACAATCCTTGTGATCGTTAACGACCGGTTGCGTGAATTACACCAGGACATGAAGATGTCGGAGGCCTTTAAAAAGGCTGATAATATCCTGACGACAGCTGCTAAAGGCATCGCTGAGCTGGTCACCGTACCCGGAAATATCAACCTTGATTTTGAAGATGTTAAGAGCGTAATGCAAAACGGTGGAAAATCCATCATGAGTTCCGCCACAGCAGAGGGCGAAAACAGAGCGCTGGACTGTGCTGAAATGGTCTTAACATCGCCACTTTTGGCAGACTCTACCATTAAAGGGGCTAAAAACATACTGCTATACCTTGCCTCTTCTTCTGAAAAAGAAATGTCGGTGAACGAAATGCACGACATTACTGATTATATCAGAGAAAAATCGGGTGGGGAAGCCAACCTCATCTTTGGAAACAGTATCGACGATTCCCTGGAAGAGTCCGTGCGGATAACGCTGGTAGCTACGGGATTCGATAGTGTAAAACAGCAGCAACCAAAACAATCGAAAAAAGTTACGCCACTTTATAATAAGGAAACTGCCCCGGAGATTAAGGAGCCTAAAGAAGAGGAACCTTTCATCAAAAACAGGCAGACTGAAGAACCTGCGGAGCCTGAAGAGGACTCGCAAAAGACAGAAGCAGGCCCCGCGAATACTGATGATGAAAGTAAACCTTCACCGGAGGGACGAACCGTTCACTACCTTTTCTCAGAAGACGAGGAAGAACAGGAGTATGATGATGAAGGGCAGGAACCTTCAGCGAAGGAAGAAGATTATTCGGTAAAAGATGAATATAACGGGGATAATAATCCTTACGACCAGGAAAATCATCCGAATGAAGATAATAATCCGCATAAAAGTATCTTCGATGAGGATAGTGAGGTAGGCAACTTTCAGTTCAAAACCAGGAGAAAGCAAACTGCCCGGGAAACAGAAACAGAATCCAGTGAAAACGATACGCACGAGAAAAAAGCGCGCGACCGGATAGCGAAACTTTCGTATACGGGAAAAATTCCGAAAAGACGCCTTACAGAAAAAGAACGGGAAAAGATGGAAAAAATACCGGCTTATCAGCGCCGTAATGTAAATATGGAAGATACCCAATCGTCTGATGAGGAAAATGACCCGGAATATGTTTTGGGAAAAAATAAAAACGATGAAACCGTCATTAAAAAAAATAACGGATACATTCATAAAAATATAGACTAGTTATGTCACTGGAAAAGAAAATAAACGAAGACCTTAAGCAAGCCATGCTCGCAAAGGACCAGCGGAAATTATCGGCGTTACGGTCTATCAAATCGGCTTTGCTGATAGAGAAAACCAATAAGGATCAATCATCAGGTGAGATTCCTGAAAGCGTAGAGATGCAGCTACTGCAGAAACAGGTCAAACAACGTAAAGAGAGCGCCGAAACATACATAGAGCAGGGCCGGCAGGATTTAGCTGAAGAAGAGCGATACCAGGCTTCCATCATTGAAAAATACCTGCCCGACCAGATGGACGATGCGCAAATTGAAAAAGAAGTCAAAGAAATAATTGAGGAGCTGGGGGCCTCTTCCATGAAAGATATGGGTAAAGTCATGGGTACGGCTTCTAAGCGACTGGCAGGAAAGGCCGACAATAAGAAAATCTCTGAAATGGTTAAAGCCCTGCTGTCTTAAGTTTTCTCATACCAGAAGCTTATCAAAAAATCATGAGTTTGTATGGAAACTCATGATTTTTTTTGCTTTATGTATCTTTTCACATAAAAAAAGCCGCACCCAAAAGAGCACGGCCTGCAAATAAAAATGAATTTAAGCATTATTCACCAAGCATGTATCTTCTGAAATCAACCACTTTAAGGTCGCTATCAACTTTCTTCAGATAATCTCTGACAGGTGTTTTTGCTTCGCGGATGAACTCCTGGTTCATCAGCGTATTCTCTTTCAGGAATTTGTTGAGTTTTCCTTCAGCTATTTTCTCTATAATATTTTCCGGTTTCCCTTCCTGACGGGCCTGATCGCGTCCAATCTCCATCTCTCTGTCAATCACTTCCTGTGGAACATCGTCTTTATCAACGCCAGCAGGATTCATAGCTGCAATCTGCATCGCTATTTCATGACCGGCTTTGTCGATTTCTTCGCTACCATCCTTATTCAGTGCAACAAGGGCCCCCAGCTTATTCCCATGGTGGTTATAAGCAAATACCCTTTCGGTTTGAAGCGAATCAAATTTATAAAGAACCAGCTTTTCGCCAATTTTTCCAATCATGTCGGTCAGCTTTTCCTCAATCGTCAGGTTATCCGACATCTTGGTGGATTTAAGCTCTTCCATGTTGGAGGGCTTATTTGCAATAACTGTATCTATGATGGTGTGAGCAAAGTTGATGAAGTCTTCATTCTTGGCCACAAAATCCGTCTCACAGTTCAGCATCATGATTGCACCGTATTTTTGATCGTCGGTAGTTTTGGCTATAACTATGCCTTCATTGGCCGACCGATCAGCACGTTTGTTCGCCAATTTCTGGCCTTTCTTGCGTAATATTTCTATCGCTTTATCAAAGTCTCCTTCCACTTCCTGCAGGGCCTTTTTACAATCCATCATGCCTGCGCCTGTCATTTGTCGGAGCTTGTTTACATCTTGAGCAGTGATCTTTGACATTTCTTATTATTTTGAATAATTCCTAAATTATTTCTTTTTTGAAACTGTTTTTTTGGAAGAGCGCTCATCATTTTTACCCTCTTCAGGGTTTTGTTGTTGTGGTTGCTCTTGGGCTGAGGAGGAAGCTTCTTCTGAGGCATCCGGCTTTTGCTCACTCTCCTTTTTTTCCTTAGCTTCTTGTTCTTTCTTTTGCTGGGCTTCTTTTTCCTTTTGCTTAGCCTCCTTTTCCTTCTTCGCTTTCTCTTCTCTCTCGGCTTTTCGCTCCATCATTCCTTCTTCAATGGCTTTCGTCATAATATCCATGATGAGTGAAATAGATTTAGAAGCATCGTCATTAGCCGGGATAGGAAAATCCACCTGGTTGGGATCAGAATTTGTGTCTACCATAGCGAAAGTAGGAATAGCCAGCTTTTTGGCTTCTTTTATAGCAATGTGCTCCTTGAGAATATCTACCACAAAAACAGCTGCAGGGTGACGGTTCAAATCAGCAATACTGCCAAATTGTGTTTCCAGCTTAGCTCGTTCACGCTGAATTTGAAGTCGCTCCCTCTTAGACATGTTGTCGTATTTATTCGGGTCGTTCATCAACTTGTCGAGGTTTGTCATTTTTTTCACCGCTTTGCGAATAGTAGCAAAGTTGGTGAGCATACCTCCCGGCCAGCGATGCACAACAAAAGGCATTCCAGTCTTTTTAACTTTCTCCTGAACGATTTCCTGTGCTTGTTTCTTGGTGGCAACAAACAACACCTTTTTCCCTGACTTAGCTATTTGCTTGAGGGCATCAGCTGCTTCATCAAGTTTTGCCTGGGTTTTGTAAAGGTCTATAACATGGATTCCGTTACGCTCCATAAAGATATAAGGAGCCATGTTTGGATTCCACTTTCTTTTCAGGTGTCCGAAATGGACGCCTGCATCCAATAATTGATCAAATGATACTCTGGGCATAATTTTTTGATTTTTCAATGTTTACATTCCTTAAAAAGCAATTAGCAGGTAGTTCTTTTAAATTGAAATCCTGATAATTTAGATACTAAACATTATCCTTTGTAAGCAACGGATAAGAATAATATTAACGTTTGCTGAATTGGAATTTCTTTCTTGCTTTCTTTTGACCTGGTTTCTTACGTTCTACCATACGGGCATCACGACGAAGCAAGCCTTTTTCTTTGAGAGGCAGACGAAATTCTTCATCTACTTTATTCAGAGCTCTGGCAATGCCAAGACGCAATGCATCGGCCTGACCAAATTTCCCTCCGCCTGCTACTCGCACCAACACATCGTATTTACCATCTGTTCCGGTTACGACAAATGGTTCAACAATATTTTTCTGGGTGCTTTCGCGAGGAAAAAATTGAGTGAATTCACGCTTGTTCACTTCTATTTTGCCGCTTCCCGGCTTCAGGTGCACTCTGGCAATAGCTGTTTTTCTTCGTCCTACTGCGTTAACTACTTCCATCTTTATTTGATTTCGTTAATTTTTATTTTTCTTGGCTTTTGGGCTTCCTGTTCGTGCGCTTCGCCGGCATACACCTTCAGGTTATTATAAATAGAGCGTCCCAGTCTATTTTTGGGCAACATCCCTTTCACTGCCTTCTCTACAATTCGTTCGGGATATCTGCGATGAGCTTCTTTGGGAGTCTGTACTCTCTTACCACCGGGATATCCGCTATAATGAACATACTCTTTATCTGTCCATTTATTCCCTGTAAAACGAATTTTTTCCGCATTAACAACGATAATGTTGTCACCGCAGTCGATATGCGGAGTAAACTCCGGCTTGTGCTTCCCTCTTAGGAGATAGGCTACATTGGAAGCCAAACGACCCACAGGCTGATCTGTAGCATCAACTACCAACCACTCTTTGTGGACCACGTTTTTATTAGCACTTTGTGTTTTGTAACTTACTGTATCCATTGCGTTAATATTTCTTTTCTTTACACCTTTCAAAAATGGGCTGCAAAGGTAGAATTATATTTTTAATTGAACAAATTTACTGACAATAATTTGTGCAGACGCCACCCCTCCGTTCAATCGTTCACTATCCATTTGTAATAAGGGATCTGCTTAAAAAATAATCACGCAAATATATTACCTTTTACAGATGCATTGCTTTACTTTAATTCAAAAAATGCATTACTGAAATTTCACTTTAGTTATGCAGCCGTGAAATTTTATTTACTCAAGTTTCGCACTTAAAAATCGGAATCGTAGAATATTGAATTTCAA
>CAYFQK010000010.1:0-29878 GCA_964345255.1 uncultured Bacteroidales bacterium
TGGGTTTTGATATTTGTTATTTTAGGTTTTCATTTTCTCTTAACTTTATGGACAGGCACTAATTAATACGAGGCTTTCTGATCCTGAAATAAGTCATGATACTGGAAAAGCTTCTTAAATCAGGCCAGGGGCGGCAGTAAATTCGAAACAATTTACTCTACTGACTGGCCCGTAGGGCTCATATCCGCCGAGGAAATTAGTTCGTCTATCTGCCTTTCAGTAGAAATCTAGCCCCCGCCAATTCAAGTCGCACTTATCTTCGTGGGGCTTTTTAAATTTTCCGGAGATTTTTCTAATCCAAAGAATAAATCACAAAATTCTCTCCTGAATATTCCACAGGATACTCCAGCTTTGTTTTAAATGTTGCTCTATCAACAACAATGTGCTTAGCCCCTTTCTTTGTGAATTCATTAATTTTTTGGCGGTTCCGTAGTACAGAATCATCCACCGACCACCCTTTGCGGTGTGTAAAATACATCTGCTGAGGTGATAGACCTCCATTAGTAACTATAAGTTCATTTTCATTTACATGCTTTTCAACAATTTGTTCCAAATTCAACAAATACCGTTTATTCTTTTTAATGAAAAAATCATGTTGCTGGTTAGCTATCCCTTCCAAACCGATAAGAATCAGTAAAACTACTTGATACTTTTTCGGAACCTTAGAGATGAATACTCCCGCAATAACTGCCATAACTGGAGTGTAAGGAATAATGTAATAGTTATGTTTAGGAAATACCGATCCTGTCTTAATGATAAAAACAAGGAAAACGAGTGTGACTATAGCAAAACCTATTTTAATAGCCTTATTTTTATCTGTGAAAACAAAATACAATCCTGTAAGAAAACAAAGAAACCCTATATAAGAATGGAAAGAACTGAAGTAGAACTTCTCAAGTGCTTCAGGGGCTAATCTAGCCACCTCAACAAGACCTTCTGCTAAGCTTTTTGGGAAAAACAGTGCATACTGATACTCCTCAACCAAATGAGGAACCCAGTGAAAATACCACCAAGCCACGAAAATAAAACTTACAATCCATGCGATATAAAGAACTAATAATTTAAGATTTCTCTGCCATTTAACCATTAAGGGTATAATTAACAAACTTAACAGAGCAAGGGAAGGAATCTTTGCTAAAACCCCCAATGTGGAAAGCATAAAAAACAACATCAGGCTAAAAATATTTCCTGAGCGTAAATAACAATAGGCGTAATATAGACTGATAATTACCATTGAAACACTAAAGGTATCAGGCATAACCTTTCGGGAAAAAGAAAACCAAATAGAAACTAATAAGACTATCGTAGCATTGAAAGCGATATGTTTATTAAAAAGACCTTTAAGAAGCTTGAAAAAATATAAAACCCCAATACTTGAAATCAAAAGATTGATAAGCCTTCCGTACCAATGAGCATAACCAAAAACAGATGATACCAGATATATCAAATAGTTAAATACGGGGAACTCTGATCCAATAATTCCACTTTTCGCCCCGGCCATATCTATTCTGGGGTATAACAAATTTGCCTCTCCTTCAAGAAAATTCCTGGCAATCATATTAGTAAGCGATTGCCGCCAGTTATGTCCCGTTTCTAAAGGGGCATTAGTAATTCCAATAAGCCTGATCAAAAAAAGAAGTATGATCCAAAAGCGAATATCTGAAAGTAAAATTTTTAAATTATGCTTATTTAGCATTAGTTGCGTTAATTGAAGTATTTAAAAAGTGTTGCTTACTCATGTTTCGTTTTGGTAAAGCTACAAGTATTTTACAAAATTTCACAAAATTTCGTGCAAAGACCAGTTCCAATATAAATACTCATGAAACAATTCCGAAAAAAGATAGTCAAATGTTTTTATTTTTGTAAAAAGATACCTTATGAATTATCAACATAGTATGTCAGAAATAAAAGAGGATGAAATAAAAAGCCGGTTGGAAGGTATTATCAACCTACAGGCTGATAAGAAAAATAGCACTGAAACGCTAAAAGATATTATTGGTCTGATTGATCTTACTACCTTAAACGGAAACGATACCCGAGAAAAAGTTACCGCACTTTGCAGAAAAGGGGTTGATGTTCAGGATAACAACCTAAATATCCCGCATGTTGCCGCGATATGTGTATATCCGAATTTCGCCAACATAGTATCTGAAGAATTGCAGAAAAGCGGCGTAAAGACAGCAGTAGTGGCAACAGGTTTTCCCAGCGGACAGACTTTCAGAGAAGTAAAATTACTGGAAGTGCAAAAAGCGGTAGCCTCCGGAGCTGAAGAAATCGATATGGTGATTTCACGCGGCCTTTTCCTTGAGAGTGAATACGATGAAGTATTTGATGAAATAAAGGCTGTGAAAAAAGCTTGTGGCCGAGCTCATCTAAAAGTTATCCTTGAAACCGGGGAGCTGGAAAATTTGACGCAGATTTATACAGCAGCAAAAATTGCTATTGATGCAGGAGCAGACTTCATCAAAACATCTACTGGAAAAATCAAACCTGCTGCCGAAGAAAAATCTTTTCTGGTCATGACGGATGCCATTAAAAATCATTTTAAAGAAACTGGAAAAAAAGTAGGTATAAAACCAGCAGGGGGCATTTCAGATACTAACACGGCATTGAAATTTTATGCAATTGTAAAAGAAAACCTGGGAGAATCCTGGCTTAACAATCAGCTATTCAGAATAGGTGCCAGCAGCCTTCTGGATAAGATTCTGAATGATCTTCAATCATAAAACAGATTTGTTCATTCAAACATATCTCCATACTTTTATGTCTTAAAATTAACATGCCATGAAACGATTTTTTATTATTACAGCACTCATATTTGCCTTGAGTAGTGCGTTTAGTCAAACGCCCCTGGATACGGCAGTCAACTTTGAAGTAAAAGACACTAACGGAAATATTATTGAATTATTCGACTTGCTTGATCAGGATTATATCGTCATCGTTGATTTTTTCCGAACCGATTGCGGCTATTGTAATATTTATGCCCCCGATTTTCAGGCTTCCTACGAAGACTTTGGCTGCAACTCCAGTAACGTATTTTTTATGTCCATCGACCAGGGCCACACCAATGAGGATGTAATTGCCTTTGAGGAGGAGCATAATCTTACCCTTCCGGCCTGCAGCGGATTGGATGGCAATGGCAACGCAGCCTTTGAAGCCTTTCAGATTACAGGCACGCCGACCTATGTGGTAATCGCCCCCGACAAAGAAATTCTGGAGCAGCAGATATGGCCTCCTGTAACAGACTCCATTAACAATGCGCTTCTGGAGGCCGGAGGAATTATGGCTTCATGTTTAACCGGTGTAGATGACGCAAAAAAGGTAGAAAATCCCATCCTTTATCCTAATCCGGTGAATTCACACTCGTTCAACATAGACCAATCGCAGATCAGTGAGGAGATTGATCGCATAGAAATTCGAAGCATCACAGGGCAATTGGTCCACACTCAAAAGTACAGACAAAAAATATCAGTCAGCCATATCACTAAAGGCATATATTTTGTAAATTTATTTTCAAAAGGACACATTATAAGCAAAGAAAAAATCGTTATCCGGTAAATTTATAGTAATGAAAAATCTGTTACCCATTCTTACGCTGTTTAGCTTGATGTTTTTATTATCAGCATGTGAGGAAGCTGAAGATCTCCTCCCAGATAATGCCGATCCGAGGGACGATTTCATTGGAGAATGGAATTGTAGTGAAACCGAACTCAAAAGCACCGATGATTACACCGTAACCATCCAAAAAGACCCCGATAATAGCAGCCAGGTGTTGTTGCAGAATTTTGGATTGCTGGGGCAAGATCAATACCCTTACGGACTGATTACCGGCGACAGGATCAATGTTCCCCAGCAAGAGATTAATGGCTGGACCATAAAAAATGCCAGCGGAGATATGATCGGTGAAAATTCTATTGACTGGACTTATACCCTGTCAAACGGGTCGGATGATTTTCAGTATGCAGCTACTTACACCCGGAATTAGTTAGAAATTGTAACAGATTTTTCCTGAATGCAAATCTTATTTATCAGCCGGAGGCTCATTTTGTTCCTCCTCCAGCAAATCTTTCTTTTCCTGCTCTGCCTGTCTTTGTCTTTTGTTTAAGCGAACGATTACCTCTTCGTAAATCTCATTGAATTTCTCGATATTGCGCTCGTAATAAGCAAAACTGCTATCGAATTGGGCTTTGGTGATAGCATGCTTATTGAAAATTTTATGATACGCATCGCTGGTGATTTTATCCAGCTTTTCTCCACTTATCTTTTTATTTCTCAAAACAGCCTCTGCCAGATGAACATCTACCATAACATCCGTCATTTTTTCCTTTTTCAGGATAAGGTTTTTTTCGTTATTTCCCGATTGGCAACCTCCTATTATCAAAATCAAAAGAAGCACTCTAAAAATTCGTGTAGCAGGGTTGATCATGATTTCTTTACTGATTATTTTCTTAAAATCTGTTTATCAGGGTGGTTATGACCATTTTCCAGATAATTCACTAGCTCAATTAATTGCCTATCTCCGATAAAAACTTAACTCTCATCAAACGTATCTCCTCTTCAGTAAACTCATCTTCCCCCAGTTCCTGTAAAGCTTCTTCTACTGAATCGGATTCTGCTTCCATAAAATAATCATAAATCTCTTCCTCATGAAACTCATCAATATATTCATTAATGTAATAATCAATATCAAGTTTAGTGCCTGAAGTGACGATACTTTCGAGTTCGGAAAGAAGCTCTTTTACCGTCATATTTTTAGCATAGGCAATATCTTCAAGAGGGACTTTCTTATCAATGTTATGAATAACATAAACCTTAAGCCCTGACTTATTAACTACTGACTTAACAATCAGGTCATTAGGGCGTACTATTTCATTCTCCTCAACATAATCAGAAACAAGCTTAACAAAAGGCTCTCCATACTTGCGGGCCTTTCCGTTACCCACGCCAGTAATATGGGTCAGCTCATCTACTTTAGTCGGATATTGAGTAGCCATATCTTCAAGAGAAAAGTCCTGGAAAATGACAAATGGTGGAAGATTTTCTTTTTTACTGATTTGCTTTCTTAAATCTTTAAGCATATCAAACAAGTTCTTATCCACTGTCCCGGTTTTGCCAGACTGATCAGCTGCCTCCTCTTCCCGACTGGCTGTTTCAAAGTCATGAGGTTTCACCAGTTCAATACTGTATGGGCTTTCCAGGAATTTGTGGCCTTTCTCAGATAATTTTAATATCCCATAATTTTCAATATCCTTGTCCAGCAATTTCTCTACAAGACATTGTCTTATCACCCCACTCCAAATCTTTGCATCCTGATATTTGCCGCTTCCAAAACAATTAATTTTATCATGCCGCATTGCTTTTACATCGGCTGTATCATTGCCGGCAATAACATTCACTATATGCTCAGCTTTAAACAGTTGCTTTGTTTCCAGAATACAGTTAAGAGCCGTTACCACATAATCTTTACCTTCATATTTTTCCTTGGGATACAAACAGTTATCACATGCGCCGCAATTATCATGCGGATATTCTTCGCCAAAATAGTGCAGAAGCTGCCTGTGACGGCAAATTGAAGATTCAGCGTAAGACACGGTCTCCAGCAAAAGCTGCTGAGCAATTTCCTGCTCTGCGACGGGCTTGCCTTTCATAAACTTTTCAAGCTTCTGAATATCACTGTAGCTGTAGAAGGCAATGCAATTCCCTTCCCCGCCGTCACGGCCGGCCCGGCCTGTTTCCTGATAATATCCCTCAATACTTTTAGGAATATCATGATGAATAACAAACCGAATGTCCGGTTTATCAATCCCCATTCCAAAAGCAATGGTAGCCACTATTACATCGGTTTCTTCCATAAGGAAGCGATCCTGATTAGCCTTTCTGGTGGAAGCATCAAGCCCGGCATGGTAGGGGGAGGCATTGATTCCATTCACCTTAAGCGTTTCGGCGAGTTCCTCCACTTTTTTCCTGCTAAGGCAATATACAATACCTGACTTACCTTGTTTAGTTTTGATAAACTTTATAATATCTTTAACAACGTTCTTTGTTTTTGGCCTTACTTCGTAGTAGAGGTTAGGCCGGTCAAAAGAAGATTTATAGACATCCGCATTCGGAATTTCCAGATTCTTCATGATATCCTGCTGCACCTTGAGTGTTGCTGTCGCTGTAAGTGCTATCACAGGAGAATTTTGACCAATATTATTAATAATAGGTCGAATTCGCCGGTATTCCGGACGGAAATCATGCCCCCATTCTGATATACAATGGGCTTCATCAATAGCGTAGAATGAAATTTTGATGTTTTTCAGAAATTCTACATTCTCTTCCTTAGTTAATGACTCAGGAGCTACATATAGCAACTTTGTCCGCTGATCAAGTAAATCCTGCTTGACACGTCTGATTTCAGATTTATTAAGGGAAGAATTCAAAACATGAGCAATGCCATCATCAGACCCAAAATTTCTTAAGGCATCCACCTGGTTTTTCATCAGCGCGATAAGTGGAGAAATAATTATAGCCGTTCCTTCACTTATTAAGGCGGGGAGTTGATAACACATAGACTTACCTCCCCCCGTAGGCATTATTACAAATGTATTCCTGTTATCCAACAAATTTTTTATGATGGCCTCCTGGTTTCCCTTAAATTTATCAAAACCAAAAATTTCATGCAGCAGGCCACGCAATGAATAATCTCTCTTTACTTCCACCATGACTCCATTTAGTTTATTTCGTCAGTCATATCTTTCTACTTGTCATTGAGTGTTTTGGGCTCCTCGTAAAATCTCATCCAAAGTTAATGAAATTATCCCGACCAGAGTATATGCAAACGTTCCCAATGCTTAATTATTATTGAACTCTAATTTACTAAAAAAAACGCATTGCTGCTCGATTTTTTTTAACCATTTAAGAACAACCTGTTCAAAACTCAAAGCTTATAGAATTACTATATTTGCAGAAAAAAGAACGGTGGCCGAAAAAAACTTCAACATCAGGGAACGGGCGATAAAAACCATAAGCATTGAAGCAGAAGCAGTTAATAAGCTTAAAGAGCATATTGATGAAAATTTTGAGCAGGTCATCCGATTGATTTACAATTCACAAGGCCGGGTAATCGTGACAGGTATTGGTAAAAGCGCCCAGATAGCCGGAAAAATTGTCTCTACACTCAATTCCACAGGAACCCCTTCTGTTTTTATGCATGCCGCTGATGCAGTGCATGGAGACTTAGGTATCATCCGGGAGGATGATATAATTATTTGTTTATCAAAAAGTGGAAATACGCCGGAGATAAAAGTTTTGATCCCTTTTCTGCAACTAAGAGGCAATCCCCTGATAGGCATAGTAGGAAATACAAATTCATACCTGGCACAAAAAGCCGATTATGTTCTTAACACCACAACCACCCAGGAAGCTTGCCCAAACAACCTTGCTCCTACTGCCAGCACAACAGCACAACTTGCCATGGGCGATGCTTTAGCCGTTACCTTGCTCGAGTACCGAGGCTTTACTGCCAAGGACTTTGCAAAATTTCATCCGGCAGGAATTTTAGGGAAAGAACTGTACTTAAAGGTGGCCGACCTATATCCAAATAACGAAGCCCCGCAAGTAGCCCTGGATGATTCTTTAAGAAAAGTCATTGTTGAAATATCGTCCAAACGTCTTGGCGCTACGGCCGTATTGGATAAAGGTGTGCTTAAGGGAATTATTACAGACGGAGACCTGAGAAGAATGCTTGAAAAGCAGGTCGACCTTGAAAATGTGACAGCAGAAAGCGTAATGAGTCCGGCGCCAAAAACAGCATCACCCGACATGCTGGTATCTGATGCCCTTGACCTAATGCGCTCCAATAGCATAACCCAGTTGTTGGTTACCGATAATAACAACTACGTGGGCGTAATTCATCTCCATGATATTTTAAAAGAAGGATTGTTATAAAATGAGATTACAGACTGAAAGGCTTATAAAAAAATACAAAAACAGAAAAGTAGTCAACGACGTCTCGATATATGTTGACCAGGGCGAAATTGTTGGACTGCTCGGCCCCAACGGGGCGGGAAAAACAACCTGTTTTTACATGATAGTAGGACTTATAAAGCCTTTTAGCGGAGTCATTTATCTTGAAGGGACCGATATTACCGAAGAACCCATGTATAAGCGGGCGCAAAAAGGAGTAGGTTATCTGGCTCAGGAGGCGAGTGTTTTCAGAAAACTCTCGGTAGAAGATAATCTGCGGGCAGTGCTTGAATTCACCAATCTCTCCAAGAAAGAGCAGGATCAACGGGTTAAAGGATTGCTGGAAGAGTTTGGCCTTACCGAACTGCGAAAGAGTAAGGGCATCACCCTGTCGGGGGGAGAGCGCCGGAGAACCGAAATAGCGCGAGCCCTTGCCGTTGACCCTAAATTCATCCTGCTCGATGAGCCTTTTGCCGGGGTGGACCCCATTGCAGTGGAAGATATTCAGCAAATTGTTTATAATCTAAAACATCGAAACATCGGAGTAATCATTACCGACCACAACGTTCACGAAACACTTAAAATCACCGACCGTTCTTATCTTTTGTTTGAAGGTAGTGTTATGAAAGCCGGATCGCCTGAAGATTTAGCCAAAGACGAACACGTCAGGAATGTTTATCTCGGTAAGAATTTTGAATTGAGAAAATAAACTTTATGACCTGTATCGCTCTTTAACAGTCATTGAAGATACAGTATTCTGGTATAACTGAATGAGAGTACTGGAAAGCTGGGGCTTATTCATTTCTGAGAGTAATTCAGCAGCTTCCAGAATTTTTTTAATCTCAACCTTCTCTCCGTTTTTTCTAAAATTCGTGTAACTATCCAGGCCTGCCCGATACCCTTTTTTTATGGCTAAATTAACAATCTGCTGGGCAGGGGTCGCTGACAGCTCGTTATTGAGTAAGTTTTCAATCTTTTTGACCAGGATGCTATTAACATTTATATTGGTGTGATTAAGGATGATGATCGTATTTTTATCTTCTACATAGCGCATAAAGCTGGTCCTGAATCCTTCCCACAGGCCGGTATGGTATACCACTTTTTTATTGTTGACTGTTTTTATCCTGAATCCATACCCGTATGGATATTCCCATTTACCTCTGACTTTAAGGGGAGTAAAGGCTTCACTAAGTGTTTGTTCTGAAATAATTTTTCCATCATAAAGAGCCTGATCCCATTTATATAAATCATTTATTGTTGAGTAAACATTTTTGTCTCCCACAATCCCATCGTGAACCGTTTCTTCAATAGGATTGTATCTTCGCCAGCGTCTGTAATATCCCTGCAATCTATCGGGATAATCCCTGTTCAATGCATTACTGTAAACAAAGGTGTTATGCATATCTAAAGGTTCAAAAAAATTCTCTTTCATAAATTGACCGAACCTTACACCTGTTACCTTTTCAGCAATCAAAGCCAGCACCGCATAGCCGGTATTAGAATAATCATACCGGTAGCCCGGAGTAAAATAAAGGTGGGTATTGTGTTTATCCATTAACCTGATTATATCGTCATTATAGGCCTTTTCCCCCTGGTCCCACTTATGCTCAAGCAACCACATATAATTAGGCATTCCGGCTGTATGGTGAAGCAATTGCTTAATAGTAACACGTTCATATGGGAATTCAGAAATGATAGTGCTCACCGTATCATCATAGCTGAGCTTTCCACGCTCTTTGAGCAGCATGATGGCAGCTGCGGTAAACTGTTTGCTTACCGAAGCCAACTGAAAACGGGAATCAATTTGTAAAGGAATGTTGTTCTCAAAGTCACCTGTCCCAAAAGCCTTGCTGTAACTAAGCATGCGGTTATAGCTTACCAGCACGTTTCCATGAAAGCGAAATCGCTTGGTATATACTTTCATTAATGAATCGAGGCTTTGCACCAGCGAGCCTGTAAATACAGAAGCTAATTTTTGCTCTTCATCAGGAGTCAGCTTCTCAGTGATAGGCTGTATTTTGTTATCGCTATCCCCGGAGTAATTCGGTTTTTCTCCGCTTGAACACGAAAAAATAACAATTGCCAGGAAAACAATTACAATTCTTATAATTTTACTGTATTGTTTTAATAATTCCTTCATCTAAAAATTTTAATTAACCTCCCTGTAAAACAGCAGCGACATTAAAATATACACTGTGATTATGACAGGAACGGCTGCAAAATTAAAAACAATCAGCGAAACCAGGGAAAAGAGCAGAAATATTAGTTGCAATTTGTGCTTACGCCAGCTAAGGCCTTTCAGTTTGAGGGAAAACAGCCTGAAGGGCGCTATCAGCAAAAAGGAAAAAACCAGCACCAGAGCTATTAAAAAAGAAGCTTTGTGCAACTGCAAGGAAAGAAATTGCTCAAAACCACTGCTGCCTGCATAACCTGGCATAAGAATCAACGGCAAAGAAGCAAACAAAATGGCATTGGCCGGAACAGGCAACCCCTTAAAGCTCTCTGACTGCGTTGCGTCTATATTGAATTGGGCAAGCCTTAAGGCGGAAAAAACAGGGATAATTAGCCCGAAATAGGGCAAGACGTTTATTGAAAAAATCTCCCACACGCCCCCTGAAAAAGTGATTAGCTGAAAGGCTATCACTCCGGGCGCAACTCCGAAAGACACCACATCTGCCAGGGAATCCAGTTCTTTTCCTATGGCTGAGGATACGTTTAAAATCCTTGCCACCAGTCCATCCAGAAAATCCATCAGAGCTGCTATTCCTATGAAAAGAGCCGATACAGCAAGCATTTCATCACCCGCATAAATGATGGCAATTGCGCCCGAAAAAAGATTTAAAGAAGTGACAAAATTGGGTATGTGTTTTTTTATCATGCTATCCCTTGTATCTGCTTAGAAATAACAAAAATAAGCATTTCATAAAGTTTATTACGCGGATTTTACTAATTTTAAGATTCCAAAGGGGTTGCGAGCCGGTTAAAAAATAGTTGATAAACATGAATTACTAATCATTAAAAATGGACGCCTTCAAAAACAATTGCTCAGATTGCCTCATAAGGGCCAAAGCAATGGATTCCCTCAGCCGGGCAGAACTGGATCATCTGTCTGACAGCTGCCATGAAATAAAAATCAATGCAGGAGAAATTATCCTTAAAGAACAAGCTCCCGGCAGGCATGTGGCTTTCCTGAGAAAAGGCCTTACCGCGCTGATTTGCTCATCCCGCGAGAGTGTCTCAAAGGCATTGGTTGACCTGCAAAACAGTAACGTCCTTAAGCTTGAGAATAAAAACATAAAAATAATCTCAAAAAAAATGCTGAAAAAAATTAGCGTAAACGGCTGAAAACCAGTATATTCGGATAAGGCTTCTCCCTGTCAAACTAATGTAATTCTTTACTATATAATTTGAAATGTTTTTAAATAGTTTTACCTTTGACTAAAAGCTAAAACACACCATCATGGAAAAGAATGAAATTATTGGTTCAATAGGTTATATAACCAAAAAAGAAACTTTGGCCCCATATCAGTCAAAGCATAATTATCCTGAACTGATTTTGGAGGACATGAATCCTTTTCCGGGATTTTACGAATTTTATAATATTCCCCGAAACGAAAAAGAGCTCATCCCAAGAAGCCTATTCGTCGTTCTCCGCACTTTCCACTACATCTGCGAAGATGATGTTATAAGAATGGCTCAGCGAATCAAGCAAAACAATCAGGATTTGGAGTTTGACGCAGTATTGGGTCATATCACATTGTTAAACGAGCTGCGTACTGTATTACGTATCAAAATGAAAAACCTTGATCATTTAGGGAAAGTATTGGAACTATTCGAAAACGAAGGAATAGATTTTGATAAAAAAAGGAAGGTGAAACAGTTTACAACCTTAATAAGTGTTAGAAAATACCTTGAGATGCAAAAACTGGATAACGGGATATATAAGGATATGGATATGGCTAACACCTATTACCTTGAGTTATACCAGGAGCTGGAATGGGACCAGTTTGAAGAAATAACCGGTATACTTAAGACAAACTCCGAATACAAATCTTTTGATGCAGCCCGCGGCACCATATATGTAAAGGAAGGATTAATTGATTTGGTGAGAATATACGATGTGGAAGCCACTAATGATAAACTTAAATACCTGAAAGACCGCTACAAAAAAGAAATAGAACAGTACGAGCCTCCTGCGTAAGCAACTACTGAAAATATATTATTGCAGATTTTCGCGGCAGCTTAAACCCCTTGGCATTATTTGATGGTTGATTTTTTTGCAACAATAATTTCTTCCTATCAAACAATGTCCAGGGGTTTATTTGTTTATAGGTGGGATTTGGAATGGATTGGTATATACCGATCATTAAAAACCAATTATTAAATTTGCAATGAAATTAACTAAAGAAGATTTTGAAGCGCTTTCGCTGGTCGAAAAAGCAGAACACACCCTGGAAACAGGTGAGGAGGTCATGTCTCGCATTTATATGTATTACATGATCAAGCTGTTTGCCGTCAATGATTTCTTTGTGGAAATGTGGTATCATCAAACCAGTAACCACATCGCCAAAATAAAAACGATTGAAGAGGATGATATTTTGCACAATTATGGTAATGAAATCGACATATCGGGCGCAGAAGGTAAAGTGGATTAAATGACAGAGCACCCAAAAAATATCCGGATCGAAGACTACGATTATCCCCTCCGGGAACCCCAAATTGCGAAATACCCCTTGCGCGCGAGAGATCAGTCGAAATTACTTTTTTATAATCAGGGAAGAATTACTCAGCATCAGTTTACGGAGGCTCCGGATTTGCTACCCGGGGATTCGCTCCTGGTATTTAATGAAACCAAAGTAGTACAGGCCCGGCTTATATTTCAAAAACCAACCGGCGCACAAATCGAAATATTCGTTTTGGAACCTTACGATAAAGAAGTTCAGGAAGCTTTTCAGAGCTATGGCCAGGGCGACTGGAAATGCTTTGTAGGAAATGCCAAAAAATGGAAAGAAGGAGAATTAATACTTTCCGGAGAAAATTATTTTATAAAGGCCCACCTGAAACATCAGGCAGGCAATGCTTTTATCATTCATTTTGAATGGAATACCGATCAATCCTTCTCACAAATTCTTAATAAAGCCGGAGAAATACCCCTCCCCCCTTACCTCAAAAGAAAAGCAGAGCCGGATGACCGTTCCCGCTACCAAACAGTATATGCCCGTCATGACGGATCAGTGGCTGCCCCGACAGCAGGCCTGCATTTCACGGAGCCTATTCTTAAAAAACTTGAAGCTAAGGATATTAAAACTGCACGGGTCACGCTACATGTAGGAGCAGGAACATTTAAACCGGTGACTGAGAAAACAATCGGGGAACATGAAATGCATACTGAAAAAATTGTAGTAAGTAAGCAAACATTGCAGGAACTAAAAAATTCAGGCAGAAAAATCATTGCTGTAGGAACAACATCTGTAAGGACATTAGAAAGTTTATATTGGTACGGCGTTAAACTAATGAATGATCCCTCGGCTGAATTTATTGTTCCCCAATGGCTCCCCTATGATCGAGGCAGCCTGAAACTTCCCTCAAAAAAACAAGCACTGGAAGCTCTTATGCACAAGCTTGAGCAGGAGCAAAGTACCTTTCTCAGGGGCGAAACGAGGCTCATTATAGCTCCTGGCTATACTTATAAAATTGTAAGCGCCATGTTTACAAATTTTCACCTGCCCAAAAGTACACTCCTCTTACTGGTGGCAGCTTACCTGGGTTCCGACTGGAGGAAAGTATATGATTATGCCCTTGATAACAATTTTCGTTTTCTGAGTTACGGGGATAGCTGTCTGTTTATCAAAGAATAATCATGGTATAGCTTATTACAGGGGGAAAAGCTTAAGAGAAAACCACCTTTAAAAGACAAGATCACAGGGCCAACTGCACATTGACGTCTTACAAGATGTAATTTCATCGCAATTGCCCGACGAAAAATTCAAAAACATATATAGTAAGGAAGTTTTTTATTGAAGAAGCAATCTATAATTACAGGCCTGAAAATTTTCGTATCTTCAACAATTCTATTATTATGGCTAGTGACGTGATACATGCTTTTTAAGAAACCGCGGATATATGACCAGAAATGAACCAATTACAGGAATAATACTTGCCGGTGGGCTGAGCAGCCGCTTTGGGAAAGATAAATCAATGGCCGAGTACAGAGGAAAAACGTTCATCCGGCTTACCATTGATATCCTTTCACAGATTACTGAAGAAATTTTTATTTCCAGTAATTCCAGACATCATCGCAAACTGGGATATCCAGTGATCGAAGATAAAATAAAAAATATCGGCCCCTCCGGAGGAATATACAGTGCATTGGAGCACTCCAAAACAAAATGGAATATAATTATCTCCACAGACATGCCACTTATGAATGAACACTACCTTCGGTACCTGGCAGATTGCAGGGATGATTCATTGATTACGATAGGCAAAGATTGTGAGGGAAGGTCTCATCCTTTGTGCGGCTACTATACGCGGCAAACGCTGCCCTATTTGCAGGCCAATATTCTTAAACAAAGATACAGCATCAATGAATTTATTGGGTCCCTTCCTAAAATCAATATCGTTGACCCTCCTGATAATGCTTTCTTTTATAACGACAACATATTCAAGAACATCAACACCCTTCAGGAATATTATCAGCTACTTGACGAAGGGGAAGAACTATCTGACCTCAATTAATTTTTTTGGATTTATCACCCCAGCTCACTGATTTGCTTTAGTCGTTCCGGGTTATGAATCTCAAGGCGTTTTCCATTTAAAGACACAATGCCTTCCTCTTTAAACTCTTTCAAGATTCGAAT
This sequence comes from uncultured Bacteroidales bacterium, assembly GCA_964345255.1. GTDB lineage: Bacteria > Bacteroidota > Bacteroidia > Bacteroidales > JAIPAH01 > JAIPAH01. The sequence goes on from CAYFQK010000010.1 coordinate 14,811, forward strand.
CACACTTTCTGTCGCCATACTTGATAACTCCCCAAGCTCTTTTCTGGTAATTTGCATCTGGAAGTTATGATCATGATGAACATGGTCGGCAAGACACAGGATAATATCAGCCAACCTTCCATGCAAATGCTTTTGGGTTAAATTATAAAGCCGGTCGTATGTCTGAACGATAGACGTGTTAAGTATTCGTATAATCTCTGCTCCAAAACTCGGGTTTTCAAGAATCATCTTTTTAAAGGTTTCCGAGTCTATCATACACACCTTAGTATCGATAAAAGCTGAAGCTGAATAAGTGAAAACATTATCGCGAAATAAAGAGTTCAACCCGATGTAATACCCAGGAGACTTCACTTTAAGAATAAGGTTTTTATTATCGTTTTCCAGGTATACCTTTACCAATCCCTCCCGAATATAAAGGATGTGTGATGCAAAAGCTCCTTGCTTACACAGCACTTCTCCCTTTTTAAATGACACCTCTGCACGATTTCCGTTGAGGGTCTTAGCCTCCTCCATGGTCAGCTTCTCCACACATGGCTGCTTCAATTGTTTGCACACCAGACAACTGGTCTTTTGCCTTCCATTCATAAATACTTCTCCTTGCTAACAGTACTTCAAATATATCACTTTTTTTTATGATATAGATCAGCTTTTGACATGTTGTCTATCATATTTATACATAAGCTCATTAATATTTATTGAAATATAGTGATATTCAAATATGCATATCTTTGACCATGATTATGGATGTAGCATAATCACAGAAAAAAATTTCATACTATTAAACACAAATGAAATGAAAAATATATTGGTTTTATTATCGGTTATACTAGCAGCACATTTTTCGCTGGGGCAAACCGAAACTGGTTACATACCAAGGAAGCAAGACCCGCATTTTCAGCAATCTTCGGTTGACCATTCCAAATTCGAAGAACTTCATAAAGAATTTGAAAGTCCTCAGGAGGTTACTAATACTTGCTTATCTTGCCACACAGAGCGCGGGAAAGAAATCATGGAAACAACGCACTGGAACTGGAAACGTGCTGCCATTAGCAAAGAAGATGGAATTACCTACTTTGGGAAGCAGAACTTAATTAATAACTTTTGTACCGGAATAGCTGGGAGTGAGGGAACGTGTAACCGATGCCACATCGGCTACGGCTATGATGACAAAACCTTTGATTTTAGCAATCAATCGAATATTGATTGCCTGGTATGTCATGACAACTCAGACACCTACGCAAAGCAACCCGGCAAGGCAGGGTACCCTTATCCACAGATAGATTTAGCTTATGCAGCAAGAAACGTAGGCTACCCTAAAAAAAATAACTGCGGAGTTTGTCACTTCTACAGTGCAGGGGGTAACAACGTGAAAAACGGTGCGATGGATAAAGCCTTGTTGAATACAACCAAAGATGTAGACGTTCACATGGCAAAAGATGGGCCGGATATGTCATGCGTGGAATGTCATGAAACCGAAAAGCACCAGATGAAAGGGAAATATTATGGGGTTTCATCAATGGATCGAAATCGGGCTAATTGTTCCCAATGTCATACGGAAGCTCCTCATGAGGATAATGTGATCAACGAACATACACTAAAAGTCTCATGCCAGGCTTGCCACATCCCGGAATACGCCAAAGCGAATCCCACAAAAACACGCTGGGACTGGTCAACGGCTACCAAGCTCAATGAGGAAGGAGAACCCTTTGCCATTGACAATGATAAAGGGCAGCATTCCTATCTTTCCATAAAAGGATCATTTAAGTGGGGCAAAAACCTGAAGCCGGAATATATCTGGTTTAACGGTACGGCAGACCACTACTACTTGACGGACAAAATAGAAGAAGTCCCCGTTCAGATTAACACTCTGCACGGTAAATACAGCGACAGAAAATCCAAAATATGGCCGGTTAAAATACACCCCGGGAAACAGCCCTATGACAAAAAGTACAACAATCTTGTACAAATGAAACTCTGGGACAAAGAAAAAGGCCAGGGCGCCCTTTGGAAAGATTTTAACTGGGCAAAATCCCTGGAAGCCGGCATGGATTATATCGGTCTTCCTTACAGCGGTGAGTATGGATTTATTGAAACGGAAATGACACTTCCGCTCAGCCACATGGTATCGCCGGCCACTAAAACAGTTTCCTGCACTGAATGCCACAGCCGCAACGACAGCCGCATTGCCAATCTAACCGACTTTTACATGCCGGGAAGGGATTACAATGCAGCTATAGATAACGGCGGCGTGCTGCTCATCATTCTCTCATTACTGGGCGTAGCCGCGCATAGTATAATCAGAATCGTATCATGGAGAAAAAGAAAAAACAGTCTTGAATCACAAAATAACGAGGAATAGCCATGAAAAAGCAAGTGTATCTCTATTATAAATTTGAACGTATCTGGCACTGGTCTCAGGCCCTGTTGATCTTCTTCCTGGCTTTTACAGGCTTTGAGATTCATGGGTCGCTAAACATTTTCGGGTTCGAGACTGCGGTGAAGTGGCACAATATTGCGGCTTGGGCCTTTATAGGACTCATAGGGCTAGCCATTTTCTGGCACCTTTCAACCGATGCGTGGAAACAATACGTACCTACTGTAAAAAATCTGAAGGCCCAGGTTGAATTCTACTTAACAGGAATCTTCAGAAATGCGCCTCATCCCACCAAAAAATCGCTTCGCAGTAAGCTTAATCCTCTGCAGCGATTGGTTTATCTTGGATTAAAAATCCTGGTAATACCTGTAATGGTGGTCTCAGGATTACTGTATATGTTTTACCGTTATCCCCAGGGGGGTGAAATGCAGACAATAAACATCTCCAGTCTTGAGATTATCGGGTTGGTCCACACGGCCGGCGCCTTTTTGCTGGTAGTTTTTGTTATCGTTCACGTATATCTCATTACTACCGGACATTCTGTAACTTCCAACCTCAAAGCTATGATCACAGGATATGAAGAAGTGGATGAGGATGAAGTAGATGAGGAAGACCTCAAAGAACATGAAAAAAAAGAAATCCCGGTTTAATTTAAAAAATAATAAACAATGGATAAGCAAAAAATTAAACATATGAATCCTTACCTGGCCGGATTTTTTCTGGGCCTGGTTTTATTAGCTTCATTTTACCTCGCAGGTCGTGGTTTAGGAGCCAGCGGAGCATTGAAAAGTGTAGTGGTTGGTGTCGTAAATGAGATTAGTCCCAACCATGCAGAAGGGTCAGCATTTTATTCCCAATATCTGAATAACGGAATGCCTTTAAAAACATGGCTTGTATTCATGGGTATAGGAATTATTATTGGTTCTTTCTTTTCGGGTGTAACCTCAAACCGCCTGAAATTCAAAGTCGAAAGAGGTCCTAACTTGAGTGTGCAAGGAAGACTTCTGGCAGCCGTTGGTGGAGGCATCCTCTTTGGTATCGGCTCACAGTTGGGCCGGGGATGTACCAGCGGAGCTGCACTCAGCGGGATGTCCGTACTCTCCTCTGCCGGCTTTATTACAACGCTGGCCATATTCGGCACCGGCTTTTTAGTCGCGTATTTTTTAAGAAAACTTTGGTTATAACTTATTAAAACTATTCATATGGGACCGTTAGTACCTTTTGGAATAATAGGAACAGAATTTAATCTCATCATAGCCCTCATACTTGGCTTTTTCTTCGGTTTACTCCTGGAGCAAGCTGGTTTTTCGTCCTCGAGGAAACTGGTAGGCGTTTTTTATGGCTATGATTTTGTTGTATTGAAAGTCTTTTTCACAGCAGCTATAACAGCCATGGTTGGAATTATTTTCTTCAATTACCTTGGCTGGGTTGATGCAAATTATCTTTACGTTAACCCGCTTTACCTGTGGCCCGCCATTGTTGGAGGCGCTATTATGGGGGTAGGCTTTCTGCTGGGCGGATTTTGCCCGGGCACCTCACTCACCGCCGCAACCATAGGGCGCATTGATGCCATGGTTTTTATCGGTGGAATTTTAATAGGCGTTTTTATCTTCGGCGAGAGTTTTGCCGGTATAGAAGAATTTTATACCAGCAGTGCCTACGGGGGAATCAAAGTCTTTGAATCACTTGGCATATCCCGTGGTTTCTTTGCCCTGGCATTAATTTTCATTGCCCTGGTAGCGTTTGCCGTTACAGAAAATATTGAAAAGAAAGTTTTTGCTAAGATAAAGCCAGGCATTACTTTAAGTCAGCAATCCAAAACAGGCTTTGCTGCAATTAGCCTGCTTTTCCTCGGCGTTATCATTCTTTTCATCCCTGAAGAACGGCAGCTTAAAATCGATGAGGCTTCACCTAATGAGATTGTATCAGAAATAAACTCTGAAAAAAGGGTGATTTCAGCAGATGAGTTAGCTTTCAGGATTATGAAAACCTCCGGGAAGCTAAAGCTGATGGATGTGAGATCGCAGAAAGATTACCTGAAATTTTCTCTGCCAGGCGCTGTTCATGTACCAATTGAAAAACTCACTTCGCGAAGCATGGTCGAATTCGTAAACAGAACAAAAAACAGCGACGTAATTAAAGTATTTTATTCAAATGGAAATACACGTGCCGGAAAGGCTTGGATGTTATTAAGAAGAATGGGATATAATGATTTTTATGTGCTGGAAGGTGGTTTGAATCATTTCGTTGAAATCATTTTTATGAACGATAAAGGCCCCAAACCAACAAACCCGGTCAGAAAGACAGCTATTGACAGGTACCAGTTCAGAGAGAGTGCAAGTGAATATTTTCGCAAATCGCAGGGAAATGTGGAATCAGCCGGTTCATCCAAACCCAATGTTCAGTCAATAAAAGTAGAAGGTGGTTGTTAAAAAAGAAACATTATGAAATCAAATAATCTTAAAAACGCAGCGATCTTATTTTCAGCTATTTTGATTCTTGGCCTAATTATTAACAAGATGGTTGCTGAGAGCTATAAGATCACCCCTGATGGCGCTACAGAAATAGCTGCCAATCAAAAAAATGAAAACGGCTTTTCGCTGCAACAACTTTTTGTCGTTCTGAATTCAGACAAAAATACAGAATACAGATTCATCGATATGAGAAGCGAAACTCAATATGAGTTAAGCCACATCACCGGGGCAGTTAATATTCCATTTGAAAGGATCTTAAAAAAGGATTCCAAACAAATGCTAAAGGACACTGATAAAACCAATGTATTTTATGCTGAGAATGAAGCAAAAGCAGCTGATGCATTTTTCCTGTTAAGACAGCTTGGCTATGAAAACATAAAATTTCTTCATGGAGGGTTCGACTACGCCAAAAGATATATTATGCGGACTTATCAGCCCAGCTATGGCCATTTTCACCTGGAAAAACCAAAATACGACTTTACTAAATATTTTAATACAAATAAAAATAAATCGAAAGCAAAGACTGAGAAACCCGATGTAACTACTATCGAAGTATCAGGCGGTTGTTAATATTAAAAAATCAAAACTATGACAAAATTAAATCAAATTGCTATTATTCTTCTTGTTTCTGTATTTTCTGTAACCATTTCAAGCTGCGGAAACCAAAAGAAGAAAGAACAAGAGGGTCAAAAACAGGAGACCAAAAAAAGCGTCAATGAATTTGACAAACTATTAAGCCATATTGAGAATACGGGCGACTTTATTAACAGTAAAAGGGTTCCTAGTATGATCAGCCCGAAAGTGGTTAATAATAACCTGGATCAAAACATCCACGTTATTGATATTCGTAAGCCCACCGACTTCAACCAGGGGCATATTCCTGGTGCGGTTAACTTGGGCATGAATCAATTACTGGATTATTTTAAAAACGACATCAACCCCAACACTTTCAGCCATATTGTAATGGTATGCTATACGGGTCAATCAGCGGGGTTTGCCACCTCCATTCTTCAACTGTTGGGTTATGACAACGTTTATGATATGAAGTGGGGAATGAGCTCATGGGATGAAAATACTGCTGAGAAAAAGTGGCTGAAAAACATCTCCAATGAATATGCTGACCAACTGGAAATGGATAGCAACCCGAAGCACGAACCCACAGGTTTTCCCTCTCTAAGCACAGGCAAAACCGTAGGACTGGAAATTCTTCAGCAAAGAGCAGAAGAGCTGCTTAGCAAAGGATTTAAGCCTTTCACCGTTAAAGCCGATGAGCTGTTCAATAATGGGGATAATTACTACATCGTCAACTACTGGCCCGAAAAGAAGTATAGCAAAGGGCATATACCAGGCGCCATCCAGTATGATCCTAAAAAGTCACTGGGTCGTGCCACTGATCTAAACACTTTACCTACTGACGAAACCGTAGTGCCCTATTGTTTTACGGGTCAACACAGTGCTTTTGTAACGGCATATTTGAATATGATAGGTTACGATGCAAAATCCCTGAAATTCGGTGCCAACAGTTTTATGAATGGAGAAATGCGCGACAGAGGGGCTAAAGCATGGCATGCTTTTACACCGAAGCGTATCAACAATTTTGAGATGACTTCTACTTCAGGAGGAGATACTCAGGCTTCGCAAGCAGAAGAAAAAACTGAAGAAATTCAGGTTTCGGGTGGATGCTAAAAAACAATATATCAAATAGCTTGAATTTTATGAAAAAAATATCTTTAAAAATAGCATTAGCTTTATTGGTGGCATTCATGGCTCAAAATGCACTGCAGGCACAATTTTCACTCACAGGGCAGTTCAGAACAAGAGCGGAAGCCAACAATGGTTACAAATATATCCCTGTTGAGGGTAACGTTGTTCAGTACTACGTTTCTCAGCGAAGTCGTTTAACGGCAAACTATAAAAGTGAAAAGTATGACGCTAAGCTGTCCATTCAGGATGTACGTGCCTGGGGTGGTGAAGACATCTATTCAGGAGCCGGTATATGGGGCAGCTCCAGTGGCTTTGATGTGTACGAAGCTTATGTGGATCTCAAACTAAGCGACAACTCCCGCCTGAAAATCGGGCGCCAGGAGTTGAAATACGACGACCAGCGCATCCTTTCCTGGAGAAACTGGAACCAGTATGGACTGACCTATGATGCCCTTCTTTACAAATACAAGCGAGATGATTGGCGATTTGACCTGGGATTAACCTATAACAGCACGGATAGCAAAATTCTGGGTGATACCAAGAACAGAAATAATTACTATTATACCGATATGAACCGCATGAAGACACTGAACTTTGCCTATTTGAAAAAAGAGTTTAGCAAAAGCTTCTATGCGGCTTTAACGGGTATTTATACGGGTTATGCCAAGTCCGACACCTCCAATGAGGTGAACGCCCTGTTGACTTATGGTCTTCATGCCAATTACAAAAAAAGCGGACTCTCGTTTAAAACCAACCTTTACATGCAAGGTGGCAAAAGTAAAACCGGCATGGATAAAAGTGCCTACTTCATTACTGCTGATGCGGGTTACATGATGAATGGTTTCCGCCCGGGGGTAGGTATCGACATCATCTCGGGACATGACGATTCCAACGAAGATGCCGATTACCAGGACACTGATCACGTATTTAACCTGATGTACGGGGCACGATTCAAGTATTACGGGTGGCTCAATCATTTTGTGATTATGAGTAAGCATACCAAAGGTGGTGGATTGGTAGACATTTATCCGAATATTACCTACAAAATGAACAAGTCTACCATCCTTAAAGCTTTCTATCACTTATATTCTCTTGAAGGCGAAGTGGCCGATCCGAATGGCGGATACTATGACAAGTCGCTGGGATCGGCTATTGATTTCATGTACATCCAGAAAGTTAATAAAGAAATCAATCTTAAAGCCGGATTTTCATATTCAATGCCTTCTGAGACTCTTGAGACCTTCAAATCAGCCAGTGGTACAGAAAAATCTCCTTATTGGGGATGGATTATGCTGACCGTAAAACCCACTTTTTTTAAAAATTAATCTGCATGGATAACCGTGCAGATGCCAAAAGGCATCAAATAGTAAAACCGTGATTTTTACATTTATTTAAAAACCTCTTTCAATAAGAGGTTTTTTTTATTTTTGGGCTATAATTAAAATTGTCTAAAGTGACATCAGATAAAAACACCAGCGATGAACAAATGGGCTTCTGGGATCACCTTGAGGAACTGCGATGGCATATTCTCCGGTCGTTCATTGCTGTATTTGTGCTTGCTATTGGCGCTTTTATGGCCCGTCACCTCATTTTTGATTTAATCATTCTTGCTCCTAAAAATCCCGACTTTATTACCAACCGTTTCTTTTGCTCTTTAGCCGAATCCACGTCGATGAATGTGCTTTGCATCAATGATATGCCCCTGGAAGTTGTCAACCTGAAAATGTCAGGGCAGTTTCTGATTCATCTTTATGTATCCATCATTACCGGGATTATCGTGGCCATTCCATACATTATCGGAGAAATCTGGGCCTTTATCAGGCCCGCGTTGTACCCGAATGAGAAAAAACATTCAACCGGCGCCATTTTTATTACTTCATTTTTGTTTCTGGTGGGTATTCTTTTTAGCTATTTCCTCATCGTACCTCTAACCGTGAACTTTCTGGGCACCTACCAGGTAAGCGACACAGTACAAAATACGATTTCGCTAAGCTCTTACATCGGTACAGTGGTATCACTCACATTTGCCGTAGGACTGGTTTTTGAAATGCCGGTATTTGTGTATTTCCTGACTAAGGTGGGAATGCTTACGCCCCAGTTTATGAAAAGAAACCGGAGATATATGCTGGTAATCATCCTGGCCATGTCGGCTATTATCACACCTGCTGATATCTTCAGCCAGATCCTGGTTTCAATTCCTTTATTTGGTCTGTACGAGTTTAGTATAATAATCTCCCGCAGGCTCTATGACAAGCAAATGGAGGAAGAGGCTCCGGAGGCTTTATAGACGGATAAACCAATTATAGCAGCAAAAAATAAAGAAATATCTCATAATATTACTAATGATTTGTAACCAAACCGTCTTTGCAACGTCAAAACGAAAAAAGAAATAATATGAGCCAATCAAGATTGTACAGAAACACTTCAAGCCGGGTAATTGGTGGCGTTTGTTCAGGTTTAGGGAATTACCTCAATATTGATCCTGTAGTGATCAGGGTAATCTTTGTCCTCTTAGCTATTTTCGGTGGAGGCGGTATCATTATCTATATTTTATTATGGATTTTTGTGCCCGAGCAACCGGCCTACCAATATTACCATAATACAGATAATATGGAACCTCCCCCTCCTGAAGGGGATCAGCCGCCACAGGCCATCATAGATCCCAACAGAGGGAGCCTGATAGCAGGAATTATACTTGTTACACTGGGAGCTATTTTCCTTGTTGACCGGTTTATTCCAAGAATATATTTTGAAGATTTATGGCCTCTGCTGCTTATTGTGGGAGGCATTCTCTTACTAAAAAATCATTTTACACAAGAAAAAGGAGAAGAAAATGAGTTATAAAAAAGTTTTCTGGGGGGTTATTCTGATATTAATCGGAAGCCTCTTCATATTAAAAAATTTGGAGATTATTTATTTCGACTGGGAAATAATCTTTAGCATGTGGCCTGTGTTGCTTATTCTGTGGGGTATTTCAATCCTCCCTATGAAAAGCGGTATCAAACTGATTCTATCTCTTGCCTCTATCGTCATAGCCTTCCTCGTGGTAGACCAATACGAGGAAAAAGTTTATAACGGATTCCATCTCTGGGATAGAGATATGGAGTTCAATTATAAGGGCGACCGCGACTGGAAAGATGAGGAATATAACACCTATCAATGGGAGCAAGGGCAGAAATTAACTGCCGACTATGAGGGTGTTGAGAAGGCTTCGCTGGATTTTGACGCTGGTGCCGGAAAATTTATGATTTCAGAGGCCTCAAAAGATTACCTAGCCACATTCATCCGCAAAGGAGAGGGCGGCAAGTATTCTATGAAAACCCGGACCAATGGAGAAGAACAGTACATAGAATTTCAGCTGAAAACAGCTAAATTCTCTACCAAAGACGATGTAGATAACAGTGTCAATGTCATCCTCCATCCCGACCCTTTATGGGAATTTGATTTTGACATTGGAGCGGCTAAAATCGACTTTGACCTCTCGGAATTCAAAACCAAAGAGATAGATATCGACGGAGGCGCTTCTTCCATCGATATGCGCTTAGGCGATCGCTACAATGAAACCGTCGTGGAGATAGATGCCGGGGCTTCCGAGCTAAATATCGAAATTCCCAGGGGTAGTGGTTGCCGCGTAGAAACTTCTACATTCCTGAGCGGGAAGTCGCTGAGCGGATTTAAAGAAGTTGAAAGCAATAACTACGAGACCAGCAATTATAAGGAGGCATCCCATAAAATTGAAATAAAAATTCAGGCCGCTATTTCGGATATCAAAATAACGCGGTATTAATTGCCGGAAAAAGCTTTAAACCTGCATGAATTATGCAGGTTTATTTTTTCCGATTAGGTTTAAATTCACACGTTTTCCCGGTAAATTCGCTGATAATAGCACACAGGTCATCGGGAGCTTCGGCATGCACCCAATGGCTGGCATGCGGTATGGTCTCAAGCTTAGCTTCAGGAAAATGCTGATAAATTTTATCCATGTCCGAGTCAAGGATGTAATCTGACTTGCCCCCTCTTACAAACAAAGTGGGTTTTTCAAAGCGGTTAAAATGATCCACGCCTTCAAAAATATTATCAATGTTTTCGTAAATCGCCTGAAGATTAAGACGCCATTTAAACTCAGTTTGTCCTAACCGAACTAAATTCTTCATCACAAAAAGCCTTATCGGCTTACTGGGAATCTTATCTTCAAGTTGTTTATCTACATCTTCTCTTGATTGCACCCCGGAAAAATCCACCGACTGCATGGCCTCTATCATCTGCACATGTCCCTGCCGGGGAGGATACTTTCTCATACTGATATCAACCACCAGCAAACTATTAACCAGCTCAGGGTACTCCAGGGAAAAGTACATGGCCACCTTCCCTCCCATCGAATGACCTATGATTATGGGATTCTCTAACTGATGCTCTTCAATAAATTCGTTCAGATCATCCATCATAGCCACGTAGTTGAACGTATCACTGTGTGGCGATTGCCCATGATTTCTTAAATCAACGATATAAACAGAAAACATTTCTGCTATTTTTCGACCAATGGTTACCCAGTTGTCTGATATACCGAATATGCCATGAAGAATAATCACGGGTTGGCCTTCTCCGAAATGTCTGTAAAATAACTTCATTTACTCTTTCATTGATAAACCGGCAAAAATTTATTTGCCAGATGCTTTTTCAATTTCTTTTAAGTACAGCTGTATGGTTTTCTCAAGACCAAAATACAAAGCATCGCTTATTAAAGCATGGCCTATAGAAACCTCGAGCAATTGCGGAATATTTTCCACAAAATAGCTAAGGTTATCCAGGTTCAGGTCATGACCGGCATTTAAGCCTAACCCGACTTCCTGTGCTACCTTGGCAGCTTTAACAAACGGGGCTATGGCTTGTTCCTTTCCATTGGAAAAATTGCGGGCATAAGGCTCGGTATATAATTCCACGCGATCCACTCCTATCTTAGCCGCATTCCTTATCATTTTTTCGCTTGTATCTATAAAAACCGAGGAACGAATATCATTTTGCTTTAACTCCTGAACTACTTCTTTCAGCTCAGCTTCATGCTCTATCGTATCCCATCCCTCATCAGAGGTAAGCGCGCTTGGCGGGTCGGGAACAAGGGTTACCTGAGCTGGCTTTACTTCTGTAACAAGCTGAAGAAAACTTATACCAGGATAGCCTTCGATATTAAATTCGGTATTGAGAAGTGGCTTTAACTTACGGACATCTTCATACCGGATGTGCCGCTCATCGGGCCTGGGATGCACCGTTATGCCTTCGGCTCCGTACTCTTCACATTTTAGGGCAGCTTTTTCCACATCTGGAATATTACCTCCTCGGGAGTTCCTGATAGTGGCGATTTTGTTGATGTTTACGCTTAGACGTGTCATATCGTTTAGATTTAAAACAAAATTAACAAAATAAATCAGATTAAGTTGAAGTGCCTGGCTGCCTCACTATGAGTAGTAATTCGTTCCTGAAAATCACGCTTTAATAAGGTATCCATTGAGAAGAATAAAAAAAGGCTCATTTATTAATAACAAGCCCTTTATATCTTTTTAACTCTTTTCTTTACAAGAAACTAGTATGCTTTAGCAAAAAGCACTCTTCTTTCCGAGGGTTTCCCCGAATAGATACATTTGCCTTTTTCTTTCTTTTCATCAAGAGGTATCGCCCGAATGGTGGCTTTAGTTTCCTCCTTGATAGCCTGCTCGGTTTCAGCACTCCCATCCCAATGGGCATATACAAATCCGGCTTTATTATTGATGATTTCTTTAAACTCCTCCCATGAATCGGCAGTATGTGTGTTGTCGTTTCTGAAATCAAGTGCTCGCTGATAAAGATTACTCTGAATACTCTCCAGCAAATGTTTTACTTTATTCGAAATGTCCGCCATCTGGTAAAAGTCTTTTTCCAGCGTATCCCTGCGCGCTACCTCTACGGTTCCATTCTCAAGGTCGCGTGGGCCTATAGCCAGTCTTACAGGTACGCCCTTAAACTCCCATTCTGAAAATTTAAAGCCCGGTTTTTGCGTATCGCGGTTATCATATTTTACATCAATTCCGTGTTCCTGCAACTCTTTCTTAATCTGATTGGCTTTCTCAGTAATCTGATCGAATTGTTCCTGGTTTTTGTAAATAGGCACAATAACCACCTGAATAGGTGCCATTTTAGGAGGTAGCACTAAACCATTGTCATCAGAATGAGCCATAATGAGGGCTCCCATCAATCTGGTAGATACGCCCCAGGAAGTGGACCAAACGTATTCGCGCTTGTTGTCTTTGCTCAAATATTGCACATCGAAAGCTTTGGCAAAATTTTGACCCAGAAAATGCGAAGTGCCGGCTTGTAATGCACGCGCATCCTGCATCAGCGCTTCTATACAATATGTTTCAACAGCACCGGCGAAGCGTTCATTCGGAGATTTCGTTCCCTGTATTACCGGCAATGCCAACCAATTTTCGGCAAAGTCAGTGTACACTTCCAGCATTTGTTTGGTTTCTTCCAGCGCCTCTTTTTTTGTAGCGTGGGCCGTATGGCCTTCCTGCCAAAGGAATTCAGCCGTCCGTAGAAAAAGGCGGGTTCTCATTTCCCACCTCACAACGTTTGCCCATTGATTCACAAGTATTGGTAAATCCCTGTATGACTGAATCCATTTTTTATACGTATCCCAAATGATTGTCTCCGATGTAGGGCGAACTACCAATTCCTCTTCCAGCTTTGCATCAGGGTCAACTACTACATCCTTTCCATCCTCACTATTTTTAAGTCGATAGTGGGTTACTACGGCTACTTCTTTGGCGAAACCTTCAACATGGCTGGCTTCTTTAGCAAAAAAAGATTTGGGAATAAAAAGCGGGAAATAAGCATTGGAGTGACCGGTATCCTTAAATTTTTTATCCAAAACGCCCTGCATGCGCTCCCAGATAGAATAACCGTAAGGCTTAATAACCATGCACCCCCTAACAGATGAGTACTCAGCTAAATCGGCATTGATTACTATATCATTGTACCATTGTGAGTAATTTTCTTCGCGTGTAGCAAATTTTTTCGCCATATTTATTGTAGTTGGTATAGTATTTGCTTTTATACTGTAAATTGGTTCGGATGCAAAAATAACAAAATAATCAGAACCAAAAATTGAATTACATTTGTAGTATAAGCATAAAGGCAAGGAGGTTATTATCATGAGATTTAAAGGAATATTTACCATAATGGCGGCAACATTCATTTTTTGGGGTTGCAGCTCTTCGTATCAAACAAGCACTCTTCCCCAGGATGATGCATACTTCGATCCATTTACTCCGGGCGGACAGGTTGAACAAGCAACCGTTTCAGGCGGAGACAGGACAAAAGAGACTACCGTTACTGAAGAAAATGCTGAGCTGGCTAACCAACGTTCAGGCATGAAAGAATCCGCACCTGACAGCAGTGCTGCTGTTCAGTCGGGGTCAGCTTACGACTCTTACTATAATTATGAATACGCCTCGAGAATAAGGCGTTTCCATAATGATTATTACTTTGACAACTACTATCATGATTATTATACCAATGCATATTGGTATGGCTATCAGCCCCGCAGCTTTGGGGTAAGCATTTACACAGGCTACCAGCCTTACACTAATTACTACTGGGATTCATGGTACTACAGTCCTTCACGCATGTACTGGTCATACTGGAATGATCCCTGGTACAGGTATAATGGATGGCATTCTCACAACTACTTTTGGGGTAGACCATACTATTACGGCAGTTATGGCTTAGGCTATAATCATGGATATATGGCCGGATTATATAATAGCGGATACTACGGCGGATATAATTCAGGTAGCATCTACAACAACCCTTATGATATAAATTCCAGCTATCAATACGGTAGAAGAAATGATAGAAATACAGGTTCAGGATTAGGGAAAGATGCGAGCAGAGGTCGCCGTGAGGTTTCTGGTGCGCGTAAAGTATTCGGAGGATCTAATGACGGGGCAAAACAGAAGGCTGTTGACAGAGGCTCAAGAAGCCGGGCCGAACAGGCTAAGAATCGTGCTGACAGCAGATCGCAGGGGGTAGCTGCCGACCGTCAGAGAACTGAGCGGCAAAGGGCTTCACAAGGCATAGAGCGTTCAAGGAGTGAATCAGACCAGCGCAGCGCCAGGCCAGATAGAACTCAAAGGGCCTCTGGCGCCACGCAGACCCATGCCGAAGGAAACTCACAAAGGACCTTGCGCAAGCCTGAACAAGGCCGTGAAAATGCTGCCAGGGGAACAGCTAACCGCGATGCAAGAAGGAATTATGTACGTCCTTCAGAGCGGAGTGAAAAGAATTTCACCAAACCTAAGCGATATCAATCGCCGAATTATGCCAAGCCCCGCTCAAGTCGCGAATACACCAGTCCGAGTACGCGCAGAACCTATAAGCAGCCGGCATCTGATGACAGAAGCAGAAGCATCAACCGCGGGAACAGCGATAAAAGCCGTTCCAGGGTAAAGCGATATAACCGTCCTTCGAGCCGCTCGTACGAC
>CAYFQK010000011.1:0-28784 GCA_964345255.1 uncultured Bacteroidales bacterium
TATTTTGAGCGGCTATTTGAGATAATTTCAGTCGTAGGTTTTTTGCCGCCGGTATGCGGTCTAAACCAAGCAATTTGCAAAATTCGCCCGGACATATGTGTTTGGTTTGTTCAGGATTTTTTATGGTATCATAACTTTTCAGAAGTTCATCCTGGATAAATATCACATAGCCAAGCAGGGTGGAATCCTGGTATTCCTGCCAGCTTAGGTTTATTCTGTTGTTTTCGTTTACACTGATTGAATCGAGTATGAGTACCCGCTCTTCCGGTGGAAACGGGTCCGTTTCTTCAATACTGATAGTGTCCGTATTCTCACCATTACCTCCACTAAAAAACCTCATGAAATAATCTGAAGGGAGTTCACAATCTGCAGTATCGGTATAGCTATTTTCAGGCGGAAAAGTGCTGATGAGTTTTTCGAAGACGGCTCCTTCTTCCACCCTTTTTCTGAAAATATGCGCTGAATCCCAGGAGGTAGCATCCCACTCCCACTCCAGGGGGATTAACCCGTCAGGATTAGAGTTGCTTAATGATAGCTGCGGCTGCTGGGCATAAACACCCAGGCTTACCAACAGAAAAAAAATGCTTTGAGAAACTACTTTTTTCATCCTCCCGCTATTATTTGAATAAAATCCGTTTTGTCCAGATGTTTTTGCGCCATAGTTCTTATTTCTTCTTTGTCGATACTTTTAATCTTATCTATGTAACGATAAAAATACTCTTCATCAAGTCCGGATTCATAAAGGACTTTGAAAAAATCACCGGCTGCCAGTGCGCCGTCAATCATACGCAGAGAATTGCCAAGCATATAATTTTTAACGGTTTTCAATTCTTCGTCTCCGATAAGGTTGTTTTGCAGTTTGTCAATTTCTTTGTGAATTTCTTTTATGGCTTTGTCTGTCACGTCGCTGCCCGTTTCGGCTGAGATAGTGAAATAACCTGCATTACGCATTGAAATCACATTAGAGTAGATGCCGTATGTATACCCTTTATCTTCTCTGATATTTTTCATCAAGCGTGAGCCGAAGTATCCGCCAAGGATAGTATTCACTATTTTCATGGCCGGGTAATCGGGATGCGTTCTGTTAAAAAGAATCTTTCCCATCCTGATTGCTTTTTGAACCGCTCCATCCTTGGCTATGTGATAATTGCCCGGCACTGCGCTTTCAATTTTATGTGTTTTTTCCGGTGCAGGGTTTCCATCCCAGTCACTGCCCCCAAAATGTTTGTCAATAATCTTTAATGCCTTCTCAGGTACTTTTCCTGAAAGCAGAATATAACAGTTGTCTGAATTATAGAAATCCTTATGAAATTGCTGAAGGTTTTCCCGTGTGAGGTTGTCAAAATATTCCTCCCTGAGGTATTTTCCATAGGGGTGTTCTTCTCCGAACAGGGAATGAACAAAACGGGTTTTAGCCAGGTAATTTACCTTTTGCTCATTAACTTGCAAACGCTGAAGTTGATTGCGTTGATATACTTCAATTTCTTCCCCTGGAAAAGCGGGATTTTTAATCAAATCCTCCATAATGTTAATCATCTCTTCCAGATAGGTGTTCAGCGAAAGCATGCTTACCATTGACATGTCTCTGTTGGCTACACTGGCAAGTGAGGCTCCATAGAAGTCAATTTCGCTGGCTACTTGATGAGCTGTGCGTTGCTGCGTGCCCGACTTTAGCAGCCTGGCCACAGAAGGAGCAATGATTGGCAAAGGCTGTTGCCACGAGCCGGCATAAAAATTTATATCGATTTTTGTGGCTTCCTCATCACCCCCCTTAAAGAGGATTACAGGGATTCCATTGCTAAGCTGCAAGGTTTGATAATTAAGTAGCTGAATATTTTCGAGCGACTGTATGTCTGGTTGTTTTGTTCTGTCTGGCATTTTGTAGCTTTTATGAGATAAATAACGTTTTTCCTGTAAAATAAATTATTAAGATGTCTTATGGATTTTAATGCGGACCTGCAAATCGCAGCAGTCTTTATTTATCTGCATGTTTGGATAAATAATAGAGCACCGAGGCGTTGTCTTCGGTGAGCACTTGCTTTGCTACCCGCTGGATATCATCAGTCGACACTTTGCGATAATAATCAATTTCTTTGTTTATAGCAGAGGCATCTCCCAGGAGCTCGAAGAAAGCGAGTAAATATGCTTTGTTCAGTCCACTGAGTTTACCGAACTCCATGGTGGCTTCGGCTTTATTCTTAACTTTCTGCAATTCCCGGGCCTCCACAGGTTCATTTTGTAAACGTTCAATTTCTTCATCCACTGCTTTTTCGGCTTCTTCGGCTGAATAACCGTTTGATATCGTTCCGCTTACAATGAGCATTCCCGGATCAATTTCCCCTGTAATATATGCATCGATACTGGAGAAAATATATTTTTCTTTTACCAGGGTTTGATGAAGCCTGGAGGAATCTCCATTGGCCAATATATCTGTTATCAGGTCGAAAACATAAAACTCAGGATGCTTTCTTTGGCACATATGCCAGGCTTTGTAAAAGTAGTGGTGCGGAACATCTCTCACCTCACTGTGAAAACGCTTTTCTTTCTGCGCTGGTTCTTCAGGAAGGCTTCTGCTATATGGTGATCCTGCAGGAATCGAACCAAACCACTTTTCAATGACCGGTTTAACTTCTGCGGCTGTAATATCTCCGGATAAGCTGAGAATAGCATTATTCGGATTATAGAATTTTTGATAGAAAGCTTTTACGTCATCTAGTTTTGCTTTTTCTATATGTTCAATCTTTCTGCCTATAGTCGGCCAATGGTATGGGTGTTGCTTATAAGCCATAGGCCTGAGAATAAGCATAGTGTCGCCATAAGGCTGGTTGAGGTATCTCTGGCGGTATTCTTCACTAACGACATTTTTTTGTACTTCAAGGCTTTTTTCATTAAAAGCCAAATCGAGCATTCTGTCCGACTCCAGCCAGAAAGCCGTTTCAAGGTTAGGCTTCGGGATGCTGAGGAAATAATTTGTGATATCGGTATTGGTAAAGGCATTGTTTTCGCCACCAACTTTTTCCAAAGGGGTATCATAATTGGGGATATTGACCGACCCACCAAACATAAGATGCTCAAACAAATGAGCGAAGCCGGTTTTTTCCGGGTCTTCGTCTTTGGAGCCAACGTTATACAAAACATCCAGCGTTATGATGGGTGTGGTGCGGTCATGATTCACTATAACCTTCAACCCGTTTTCCAGTGTGAATTTTTCAAAGGGTATCATAAATAAAATTTTAGACTGCAAATCTACAAAGCTTTAGCGCTTTTAATTAAATATTCAAATAAATTATAACTTTGCAACGTATCGGTTGATGAATACGTGATAGAAAACAAGATTTATTAGGATATTACACTTACGAAAACAAAAAATACAAGATCTATGAAAAGAGATGCAAAAGTTTTTGAGGCCATTGAAAAAGAGCGGAAGCGACAGCTTGACGGTATAGAACTCATCGCTTCGGAGAACTTTGTGAGTAATCAGGTTTTAGAAGCTATGGGGTCGGTTATGACGAATAAATATGCAGAAGGCTATCCCGGGAAGCGTTATTACGGGGGGTGCCATGTGGTTGATGAAACCGAGCAACTGGCTATTGACAGGGTAAAAGAGTTATTTGATGCAGAATATGCCAATGTGCAGCCCCATTCAGGAGCCCAGGCGAATATGGCTGTTTTCCTGGCCGTAATGAATCCCGGGGATAAATTTATGGGGTTGGACCTCTCACATGGGGGGCATTTAACCCATGGATCTCCCGTTAATTCCTCAGGGCTGCTTTACCAACCCGTTTCGTATGGGTTAGATGAGGAAACCGGTTTGATAGATTACGATAAGATGGAAGAGACGGCAATGAAAGAAAAGCCCAAAGTTATCGTGGGAGGCGCAAGCGCTTATTCCAGGGAATGGGACTATGAACGAATGCGAAATATTGCCGATAAAATCGGAGCCATTTTTATGGTTGATATGGCCCACCCCGCCGGATTGATTGCTGCCGGGCTGCTGAAAAACCCCGTGAAATATGCTCACATTGTAACCTCCACCACCCATAAAACACTTCGCGGCCCCAGAGGAGGAATCATTCTGATGGGTGAGAACTTCAGGAATCCATGGGGTAAAACCACCAAGAAGGGAACCGTCAAAAAAATGTCTGCGCTCATCAATTCAGCTGTATTTCCCGGTGTTCAGGGCGGACCTCTGGAGCACGTTATAGCCGCCAAGGCAGTTTCTTTCGAGGAAGCTTTGCAGCCTGAGTTCAAGCAATATCAACAACAGGTGGTGAGCAATGCAAAGGAAATGGCGAAGCATTTCACTGATAAAGGGTACAAAGTCATTTCCGGTGGAACGGATAATCACTCCATGCTCATTGACCTCAGGACCAAATATCCGGATGTGACAGGCCGTGATGTGGAGAATGTGCTGGAAACTGCCGATATTACTGTTAATAAGAACATGGTCCCATTCGATTCCCGGTCGCCATTCCAGGCTTCCGGCCTAAGAGTGGGGACACCGGCCATCACAACACGCGGGCTGAAGGAAGGCCAGATGGGGGAGATTGTGGATTATATCGACGAGGTGATAGCCAATATCGAGAGTCCATCGAAGGTTGAGGACATCAAAAAACAAGTTAATAAAATGATGGGTCAGTACCCTCATTTTGCCTATTAGGGATGGGAACCGAAATATTTTAAGCGTGCGGTATTAAACACAGGTTTGGTATCGCACGTTTTTTTGAAAGGGCTTAAGAAAAACTAAAAAATAATTTAACATTAGCCGTAAGGCATTTATAGTGTGATGTTTGTGTTTTTTGTTGGAAGGCATGTTTATTTTTATGTCGGGCTAAATGCATAAATTCATTATATTTATGCCTTAATCAATGACTTACAAACTCTTAAAATCATGAAAACGCTTTATATCGTCAGACATGCCAAATCTTCCTGGGATTACCCTGAATTGCCCGATGAAAAGCGTCCCCTGCTGGAAAAAGGTAAGAAGCGGACGAAACGAATTATTGATGATTTGCTTAGGCGAGAGGTCTATGTCGATTTGATTATCTCCAGCCCCGCAGTCAGGGCAATAGAAACAGCTAAAATCCTGGGTAAGGCCCTGCGTCACACCGGGGAAGAGATTCAAAAAGACAGCATGCTCTATTTTGTTGATGCAGAGCGCTTATTTAACTTGTTTTTTGATCTGCCTTCAGGAGTGGATAATTTGATGATTGTTGGCCATAACCCCACATTAACTAATTTTGCAAACCATTTTTTAACAAAGAAAGTTGATTCTATTCCCACATCAGCAGTAGTGTGTATTGATTTCGAAACGGATAAATGGGAAGATATCGATAGAATGAACAGTAAGTTGAGATTTTTCATCACTCCGAAGATGCTGAAAAAGTCGAGAAAAAAGTAAAAAGGAAAGAAGAGGAATAGGGATTTATGATAAATCTGGATAATAATAAACTAATTAATCGTGAAATAAGCTGGCTGCATTTTAACGAGCGGGTATTACAGGAGGCGATAGATCCAAAAACGCCATTATTGGAGCGGTTAAAGTTTTTGGGAATTTTTTCCAATAATCGCGACGAATTTTTTAGAGTACGTGTTGCCACGCTCAAGCGCATGCTTAGTTATCGTGAAATAGAAGGCGAGGATACAAAGCCCGTAAAAGATATAATTGAAGAAATAAGCCGTATTGTAAAAGAACAGGAGCGTTCTTTTACATGGACTTACCGTAAGCTGGTCCTTGAATTATATCGTGAAAATATTGTATTGCTCAATGAAAATCAATTAACCGGCGATCAGGGAAAAATTGTGAGAAAATATTTCAGGGATAAGGTGCGCCCTTATCTTTTTCCCATTATGCTGGATTTACTTGAAAATATCACCACCCTCAAAGATAAATCCATATACCTTGGTGTTGTGTGCAAAGATTCTAAAAATGAGTATCATGAGGACTATGCCCTGGTTAAGGTCCCTTCAAAGGTTCATTCCCGTTTCTTTTCATTCCCCCCGGAGGTAGGCCAAAACTATATCATTCTTCTGGATGATATTATACGTTATTGCCTTGATGATGTGTTCGGTGTTTTTGGGTTTGACACCTTTGAAGCATACACTATCAAGTTTACGCGGGATGCAGAGCTTGACCTGGATTATGATGTTTCTAAAAGTTTTGTGGAAGCCATGTACGAAAGCGTTAAGAAACGTAAGCGCGGCAATCCTGTGCGTTTTGTATATGACGAAACCATGCCTAAAAAGCTGCTCAAGAAACTAAGGAAGAAGCTGGGGCTGAAGAATGATGACGACATCAGGCCCGGAGGGAGATACCATAACTTTAAGGATTTTATGGACTTTCCTGAATTTGATAAGCCGGAACTTTATTTTGAACCGCGACCACCCATGTTTCACCCGGATTTGCCTATAAATCAAAGCATTTTCGAAGCACTGAAGAATAAGGATATCATGCTGCATTATCCTTACCAATCTTTTCAGCACATAGTGGATTGGTTGCGTGAAGCCTCCATTGATCCTAAAGTGACGACAATAAAAATGACTTTTTACCGCACGGCCCGTTATTCAAATGTGGTGAACGCCCTGGTGAATGCCGCCAGAAGCGGAAAAGCCGTGACCGTTTTCATGGAGTTGCAAGCTCGCTTTGATGAAGAGGCGAATATTCAGCTGACTCAAAAATTTCAGGAAGAAGGCGTGAAAGTTATCCAGGCCATTCCGGGTTACAAAGTACACTCTAAGCTTGTTTTCATCAGGCGAAGAGAAGAGAACGGCAATATGAATTATGTAAACATTAGCACTGGAAACTTTAACGAATCTACGGCCCGTCTGTATGCCGATGATTCCATTCTTACAGCCAACCAGGATATTGCTCAGGATGTTAATCGCACGTTTTACCTTTTTGAAGAACGTTATGTGCAACCCCAGTTAAACTCACTTATTATCGCACCTTTTTATATGAGAGAGTTTTTTATGGAAATGCTCGATAATGAGATGCGCAACGCCCGGCAGGGTAAAGAAGGAAGAGTTATTTTAAAGCTTAATAATTTAACAGATAAGGCTATTGCCGGGAAGTTATATGAAGCAAGCCAGGAAGGGGTCAAAATCACACTTATTATCAGAAGCATTTGTGTAGTAATCCCTGGTGTTAAAGGGTTGAGCGAAAATATAGAGGCTTTCAGTATTGTGGATCGCTTCCTTGAACATAGCCGCGTGCTGTTTTTTCATAATAATGACGATCCGAGATTTTATATCACCTCAGCCGATTGGATGCCACGAAACTTTGATCACCGGATAGAAACCTGTATGCCGGTCTATGATAAAGAGATACAGCAAGAGTTGATGGATATGCTTAAAATCCAGATGAAAGATAATCAGAAAGCGCGAATCATAAGTAAAGACAAACCAAACCAATACCGGGCCACTGATGATGAGGAAAAAATCAGATCGCAGGTTGAGATATATGATTATCTCAAAAACAAGCATTCATCCAAAGATAAAACTGTAGAGCAGGAGGAGTGAGCGCATGCTATACGCCGCAATCGATATAGGGTCGAATGCCGTCAGGCTTCTGATAGCATCGGCTCAGCAAGTAGAAGGGAAGACGGTCCTGAATAAGCAGAATTTTTTAAGAGTTCCTATCCGGCTGGGGAAAGATGTATATAACGATGGAATGATAACTTCCCTCAGGGAGGGAAACCTGCTTCAAACCCTGAGGGCCTACAAGCTACTGATGGATGTTTATCAGCCGGCAGATTACAGTGCGTGCGCCACAGCTGCTATGAGAGAAGCATCGAACGGCAAAGAGATTCTTGACAGAATAGAAAGCGAAACAGGCCTGGCTATACGCGTTATCAATGGGCTGGAGGAAGCAAGGATAATTAGAAACACGAATGCCCTGCCGGATGATGATAATTATATGTTGACCATGTTCGTCGATGTGGGCGGGGGGAGCACCGAGATTTCTGTAAAATCCGCAGAGAAATTGGTGGAACAGCGCTCTTTTAATATTGGAACACTCCGTATACTCAGCGATAAAGTAGATGAGTCACTATGGCATGAGCTTCGCACCTGGCTGGAAGGATTTGATTATGCATTCGGAAAAATAAACCTCTTGGGCTCGGGCGGAAACATTAACAAGCTTACGAAGTTATTTGGAAGGCCCAAAGAACATCTTTTGATATACAATAACCTCAAATATGCGCATGATCAAATGGAAGGGATGACTTTTAAGGAACGTATGCAGGTGTTTAATCTGCGCCACGACAGGGCGGATGTAATAGTCCCTGCTGCAAAAATCTTCCTTTTTATTATGGAAAAAATAAAGGTCGATAAAATCCTGGCTCCTAAAATTGGCTTGGCAGATGGGTTGATATACGAACTGCATCAAAAAAATCAACAACAAAAAAGCGGGGGTAGATGGTGAAAACAATACTGAAATTAAAGCCCGGAGTGCCCCGTAAGGTATTATTTCTTGCAGCTTCAGCTTTCTGGCTGCTGGTGGGCGTGGATTTGCTTACCCGCGCCTTCAGTTTTTTTATTGACAGAGCAGTTAATGAGTGGATTATAATAATTTCCATATCAGGCGTTGTCCCGTTTTACTATTTTGTTTTTCGGCGAGTGACTGATAAATATATTTTGCGGATAAAGCACATGAAAAATGAAAGACCCTGCATTTTTGGTTTTTTTGACTGGCGAGGATATGCCATCATGATTTTTATGATTACCCTGGGGGTGATCACCTCCATGTTGCCATTCATCCCTGAAAAAGGGTTGCATGCTTTTTTTATTTCGCTTGGAGGCTCACTTTTCGTATCTGCTATACAGTTTTTTATAGCTTTTGTAAACTTTATTCCTGTCCGTAACCAGGAGTGATTAATAATTTTTACCTTTGAGAAAACGATTTAGCACTATGATTCCGGAAAGAGAAACAGCACTGAAGTTACTGAATGAATATGTTTCTAATGAAAACATGAAAAAGCATTGCCTGGCTTCAGAAGCGGTAATGCGCCAGGCAGCTTCTTATCTTGACCGTGATGCTGACAAATGGGGTATTACGGGTCTGCTTCACGATTTGGATACGGAGTTAGTGGACAATGATCCTAAAACACATGCCCTGAAAACAGCAGAAATTCTCTCGCAGATGGGAGTAGAAGAGGATATGATTGACGCCATCACGATGCACAATGAAGAAGCCACCGGCAAGGAAAGGACAACAGAGTTTCAGCATGCGCTCGCTGCTTCCGAAACCATAACCGGATTAATCATAGCTACAACACTGGTTTATCCTGATAAGAAACTAGCCAGCGTCAAGCCAAAGTCTGTAACAAAACGGATGAAAGAAAAAAATTTCGCAGCCTCTGTAAAGCGCGACCATATCCTGGAATGTGAGAAAATAGGGATACCCCTGAGAGATTTTGTTGAACTCTCCCTGGAAGGGATGCGTACTGTTAGTGATGATCTGGGGCTCTAAAAACGGGTTTATGCTAAAAAAATACCTGAACGGCAAAAGATTAATTATAATTATTACCCTGCTATTTGCAGTCTGGATGTTATTTATCGATGATTTTAATGTATTTCACCGGCTTTCGCTTAACAAAAAGATCAATAACCTTGAGCAGCAAAAGCAATACTACCACAAGGAAATAAAAAAGGATAGTGCGCTCATCAGAACCCTCAAAAATAACCCGGATAGCATGGAGCGGTATGCCCGGGAGAAATATCTTATGAAAAAGAAAAACGAAGATATTTTTATAGTGATAGAGGAAGAGAAATAGGGGCTAGTAAGGATCAACGTCGATTGATAGCCTTATGGACTTAAAGCGGCTGTTGTCTCTGAAGTCTTCAATTTTTTTGTACAATTTGTCTTTAGTGGCTGCTAACTCTTTCCCTTTCGGTATTTTGATTAAGATTTGTTTGATATAGTAATTTCTTATTCTTGGAATGATAGGGTATTCAGGACCAAGCACATTTTCTTTGAAAGTCTTCTTCAGAACGCTTCCCAGCTCAAAAGAACCTTTATTGAGTATTTCGGCATCTTTGTGGCGTAAATCAATACGGACGATTCTGTAAAAGGGAGGGTATTTAAAGTTTCTACGCTCCAAAATCTGCGATTTGTACATCGCCGGGTAATCATTATCTATTGCGTATCGAATCGCGTCATGCCAGGGGTTGTAAGCCTGAATAATGACTTTCCCCCGTTTCTTTTTTCTTCCGGCGCGACCGCTTACCTGTGCAATTAGTTGGTAACCACGTTCAAACGCTCTGAAATCGGGGAATGTAAGAAAACTGTCGGCATTCAGAATGCCCACTAAGCTAACATTATCGAAGTCGAGACCTTTGGTAACCATTTGCGTCCCCACCAGGATATCGATGCGGCGGGCTTCAAAATCATTGATGATGCGCTGATGGCCATGCTTTGAGCGGGTGGTATCCAAATCCATGCGTTTAATGTTGAGCTGAGGATACATCAGTGAGAGCTCTTCTTCTACCTGCTCGGTTCCGAACCCTTTCATAAAAATATCAGGACTTCCGCATGAAGGGCAGCGCGCCGGAACATGTTCAGTATATCCACAGTAGTGACATTTTAAAAGATTGCTTTTTTTATGATATATAAGTGTTACGTCACAGTGCTTGCATTCGGGGACCCATCCGCATACCTGGCATTCCACTCTCAGCGAAAATCCGCGGCGATTTTGAAAGAGAATGACCTGCTCTTTTTTATCCAGGGCTTCTTCCATGTCTTTCAGGAGCAGCGAGGAGAACATCGAGCGCATCTTTTTTCTTCGCTTTTCCTCCCTGAGGTCTGATACCTGGATCTCTGGCATTTGCAGCCCCCCGTACCGGGATTTCAAATCCACGAGTCCGAATTTTCCCTGTTGCGTATTAAAATAACTTTCGATGGAAGGAGTGGCAGTTCCCAGCAGAACCTTTGCCTTGTGCAGCACAGAGAGATATATGGCAGCATCTCTGGCATGGTATCGCGGAGCCGGATCAAATTGTTTGTACGAACTGTCATGCTCCTCATCTATAATGATCAGTCCCAGGTTACTGAAAGGAAGGAAAAGGGCTGAGCGTGCACCTACCACCACCTGGTATTTCTCTTGTTTACTTTCAGAGTGTTGTAAAACGGTGTTCCATATCTCCACACGCTCAAAGGGATTGTACTTTGAATGGTATACCCCGACCTTGTCACCGAAGAAACGCCGCAGGCGGTTAATGATTTGCCCGGTAAGAGCAATTTCGGGCAAAAGATAAAGGACTTGCTGCCCTCTTTCAAGTGTTTGTTTTATTAACTTGATGTAGATCTCTGTTTTGCCACTGCCCGTGACGCCATGAAGTAAAACTGCGTTTTTTTCCGCAAACCCCTCTTTGATTCTTTCCATGGCGTTTGATTGCCCGGAAGTAAGCCGGATGCTGTCCACCGTTGCACTCGATTCATAGGAAGACAAACGGCTTTCCTCACGCTCCGAAACGCTCACGATTGCTTTTTTCTCCAGGGCTTTGATTTGCGCGGGCGATGCATTTGCCTCGTGGAGTAAAGTGGGCTGTTTTACCGCTTCTTTAGGATGCTCGCTGTAAAAATCAGACAACTTGATGTAAGCCATTAGGATTTCCAGCTGTTTGTAAGCCTTCTTATTCAGCTCGTCAAATAGTTGACTCAGCGTTTCCTCATTGTGGTATGTTTCCCGAAGAGATACGTATTTTTCTTTTTTGGGTTTGTAACTATCTTTCACCTCCTCATCCATCAGGACGGCTTTCTTTTCGATAAGGTTTTTTATGAGCGGAATGATTTTTTTCTGCTCCACGATTTTTGTTACTTCTGAAAGTGTGAGGACCTGTTGCATTTCGAGCGCCTCCACAATTAAATATTCCTTTTCATTTAAGTGGCTGTAGTCTTCCGAAAAGGAAGGATGAAGAATAATTTTCGATTCGCTGGCAAGCTTAAGGGCCGTTGGCATGGCTACATTCATCACCTCCCCCAGGTAGCTCATGTAATAATCGGCTATCCATTGCCAAAAATCAAGCTGAATCGTATTGACTATCGGTGCAGGGTCCAGGATTGACTGAATATATTTTGGCTGGAAGGCTTTAGGGATTTCAGAGTGAATACGCACTACAATGGCAGTATAGATTTTTTTCCTGCCAAATTGAACGACTACCCGAATGCCTCTGGCTAACTGGTCCTTCATTTTCAGGGGAACCCTGTAGGTAAACAGTCCTTTTACAGGCAGTGGGAGTAATACTTCAACAAAAAGTATGCGGTCTTCCTTGCTTTCCATGTCTTCAGCAAAGTTAATTAAAACTTTATTTCCGGCCCGGCAGGAGAATTTAACTACCGCATATCAGCCACAAATTATTACTTTTGCAATTCGTTTTTTGAAAGGCAAACTCATGAAATTAAAACAGGAAATAGACCGAAGGAAGACCTTTGGAGTAGTCAGTCACCCTGATGCGGGTAAAACTACTTTGACTGAGAAGTTATTGTTGTACGGAGGAGCTATTCAGGTAGCAGGAGCCGTAAAGAATAACAAAATACGTAAGACGGCCACCTCTGATTTTATGGAAATTGAGCGGCAGCGTGGCATCTCGGTGGCTACTTCTGTGATGGGGTTTGAATATAAAGGCACGCAAATCAATATTCTGGATACGCCTGGTCACCAGGATTTTGCCGAGGATACCTACAGGACACTTACTGCCGTCGACAGCGCCATTGTAGTTATTGATGTGGCTAAAGGGGTGGAGCGCCAGACAGAAAAACTGGTTAATGTATGCCGTATGAGAAATACGCCTGTTATCGTTTTCGTCAATAAGCTTGACCGCCTTGGAAAGGATGCCTTCGAACTACTGGATGAGATTGAGGAGAAACTGGATTTGAAAGTGAGGCCCCTTAGCTGGCCCATCAATATGGGAGATAAGTTTAAAGGAGTTTATAATTTGTACGAAAAGAACTTACAGCTGTTTACCCCCAGCAAGCAGACCGTTACTGAAAGTATCACTTTTGACGACGTGAATGATCCTGCCCTGGAAGAATATATTGAAAAAGAAGATGCCCAAAAGCTGCGGGAAGAGCTGGAATTAATAAACGAGGTTTACCCTGATTTTTCTAACGAAGCATATTCGAGTGGTGAGATATCGCCCGTTTTTTTTGGCAGTGCGCTTCATAATTTCGGGGTACGTGAGTTGCTGGACTGTTTCCTTGATATTTCGCCTTCACCCGGAGATAGAGTAGCTGAAGAGCGCATGGTTAATGCAGAGGAGGAAAAGTTTAGCGGGTTTGTTTTTAAAATTCATGCCAACATGGACCCCAATCATCGCGACCGGATTGCCTTCGTGAGGGTTACATCCGGCATTTTTAAGCGAAACACCTTTTATTATCACGTGCGTCAGAAAAAGAGAATAAAGTTTTCCAGCCCGACTTCTTTTATGGCCTCAAAACAGGAAATAATCGAGGAGGCTTATCCCGGAGATATTGTAGGAATCCATGATACAGGCAACTTTAAAATTGGTGACACACTTACCGAAGGGGAAGAGCTTCATTTTAAAGGAATGCCTTCATTTTCACCTGAGCTTTTTAAATACATCGTGAATACCGATCCTATGAAATACAAGCAGCTGGATAAAGGTATTGATCAATTGATGGATGAAGGAGTAGCTCAACTTTTCAAAGGAAAGAAAACAGGGCGAAAAATCATAGGAACAGTAGGAAACCTGCAGTTTGAAGTCATTCAGTACCGCTTGCTCCATGAGTACGGGGCGTCGGCGCGCTACGAACCCATTAATATTTATAAAACCTGCTGGATAACAAGTAATAACAAGAACCAGCTC
This sequence comes from uncultured Bacteroidales bacterium, assembly GCA_964345255.1. Classification (GTDB taxonomy): domain Bacteria; phylum Bacteroidota; class Bacteroidia; order Bacteroidales; family JAIPAH01; genus JAIPAH01. The sequence goes on from CAYFQK010000011.1 coordinate 13,825, forward strand.
GAGGAATTTAAGGCCCGTAAAGCTAATAATCTGGCTGAAGACAAATGGGGTAGGGACGTCTTTTTAGCCGAATCGAAGTTTGCTTTGCAAATGGCCCAGGAGAAATATCCTGATATCGAGTTTCATTTTACATCCGAATTTGATGATAAATAAATTGCTTTTCAGTGATTTATAAGGGCTATGTTTTCTAAAATAAACAGGCGTTTTAAGTCGATCAAACCAGCTCTTTTTTTGTAATCGTTGTTAAAATTTCTAAAAAAGTTTGGAAAACAAGCATTAATTTTATATATTTACAAATTGGATAACGCATTTTATTTTGTCAAAGCAGGAAAATAATTTTTATCGAACATCTTTGTAAATGCAATGTTATAAAAATGTATATCTTTTAAATAAGAATAGATCAATTCAAATTATTGTTTAATTAAAAAAAGGAGAATATTATGTCAAATGGAGGAAAAGTATTATTAGGTGTTATAGCAGGAGCCGCAGCAGGAATTGTAACCGGAGTATTGATTGCTCCCGCAAGTGGTAAGGAAACCCGTGATACAATCACAGACAAGTCTGAAGAACTGTTGCAGGGCGTAAAAGACCTTATCAACAAAGAGAAGGAAAAGGTGACTGGAAAAGCTTCAGATAAAACGAGTTAGTAAAGAGATTAAATCAAAATTATGATTCAAAAATTTCAGGAATATCTTAACTCTCGTTTACTCCTGTTAAGACTGGAGATTTCTGAAAGAATTTCTAAAACATTAGCGGCATTCTTCAAACGAATGGTGCTGCTAATGTTGTTTGTTTTGTTTTTGGTTTTTGCTTCTATAGCTTTGGCCCTTCATCTGGGTGAAATAATGGAATCAATGGTCAATGGTTTTCTGGTGGTTAGTGGAGGTTATTTCCTGTTATTTATTTTAATATGGATAATTGCTAACCCGGTTCTGGAAAAACCTATCATGAATCATATTATTAGAATTCTTTTTGAAAAAAAGCATGAAGAGGAAAACACTGGTCAGCAATCATAAAGAACTGGAAGCGATAAGCTCCAAGCTCAGAGAACAGGTCACACAAACGGAAAAAAGTTTCATTAAAGATTATGAGACGATATCACGTTTTGTGGGATTGTCAGGTGTTTACAAAAATCAAAAACATCAGGAAACAAAAAAAGATATCCATTCGCTCGTAGTAAAATTTGTTTCCGATATCCTTGGAGACGCCAAGCTTTTCGGGGAGAAAAATCAAAAAGTAAACAACCTGGTCGTACCGTCGATTACCCTGGGTGTATCCCTGCTTATAGTTAATTTTATTAAAGGTCGCTCAAAGAAATCATCAGGCGGCCCTTCGCATCAAGATGACTAATCCTTATTACGTTTCGTTCCTTTATATAAATCGTACCTTGCCAATCGTGCTTCGATAGGCCCGTTGTATAAAACCATGCGGCGCGAAGGACGTAAGCCCAGTTTTTTCAGGGCTTCCAGATTACCTGAAAAAATGTAAGCGGTGTATCCGGTAAAATCATTTTTCAGCACATCCCCGATTGATTTGTAGAATTGTTCTGTATCTTCCTCTTTGAGGCGTATGTCGTATGGAGGATTCATAAGAATTAGTCCTTCCTCCGCAGCAGGTTTGAGTTTGAAAAAATCTTTTTTATACACCGAAATCAAGCCATCAAGGCCGGTATTACGAATATTCTGGCGGGCAATCTGTACCAGTTTATTTGATATATCGAAGCCCGTAATGGAAGGTGTTTTGTCATTGATCTCAGCCTCTGCTTCCTTTTTTACTTCTTTCCACAGGTTGTGGTCATAGTCCTTCCAGTGTTGAAATCCATAATTTTTCCTGTAATATCCCGGAGGAATATTTCTGGCAATCATTCCCGCTTCAATAAGCAATGTGCCGGAGCCACACATTGGATCATAAAAATCGATGCCCTGGTCCCAGCCTGTGAGGAGAACAAGCCCGGCAGCAAGCACTTCATTCAAAGGAGCCGGCCCTGTTGCAGTGCGGTATCCTCTTTTGTGGAGGGAATCGCCTGAGCTATCTAATGACAGGGTGACCTGATTATCAACCATATGTAAATTGATGGACAGGTCGGGAACAGATAAATCTATCGAAGGACGAGTTCCTTGCTTTTCGCGAAACCGGTCTACAATGGCATCTTTAAGCTTTAGCACTGCAAACTGAGAATTGGTGAAAACCGAATGCTTGATGACTTTTGTGATAGCGAATGTTGAGTCGGCTTTCAGATATTTTTCCCACGGGATGGCCCGTGCTCTGCGGTAAAAATCTTCCTGGCTTCTGATTTTGAAACGGGTGAATGGAAGAAGAATACGTAGTGCTGTTCTGCATTGATAATTGGCCTTGTAAATAACTTTTTTATTTCCTTTAAAAGTGACCATGCGGTTGCCGGGGACGATATTTTCTCCGCCAACTTTTTTTATTTCATGGGCCAGTAACTCTTCCATACCGGCCATGGTTTTAGCTGTAATGTTCAGTTTCTTATCCACTTGTTGGCAGGTTATTTTATGTTATTTAAAAATGATGCTTTCTCTACGATGTAGCGCTTATGAGTTCCAACTCCAATCTTTCCTGTTTCATCCCAGGCTTCCACCTCAAAAGTTAATTTCGGTCCGTTTTTTTTAACTAAGCGGGCAGTGCATTTTACAGTCTGTCCCACGCAAGTGGCCTTAAGATGCTTTACATCCACATGGGTTCCCACAGTATCATACCCATCGCGCAGGGAAGTTTTTACAAGGTTAAGGGAAACGTTTTCCATAAGGCTGATCATGGCAGGTGTGGCAAACACGGGAAGGCTCCCGGAGGCATATGCTTCAGCAGTATCTTCTTTTTTAACTGCTTTGGTAAGGGTAAGTTCCATGCCTTCGGTTAATTCGTCTTTTTCCATCTTTTTTTGCAAAGGTAAGAGCTTGGGCTGGAAAACCTGAATGGTAGAGCATAAAAAAACCTCCCCCTAGGATTGGGGGAGGTAAAAACAATAAAACCCCGATTAGTTCTCGGTTGGAGAAGATTTGGATTTACACGGTTCTTTTGATTCCTTATCTGAGCATTTCTTTGATTCTGCTTTCATGCTGTCACATTCAGCCTTTTTCTTTTTACTGCAGCATTCCTTTGCTTTATCTTTTTTATCCTCTTTCTTATCTCCATCATCACCTTCGTCTCCACCGTCAGGTACAATGCTTACTATTCCGGCCTCATCGACTTGCTGTGTGTGCACCGTAGCGCTTGCAGGGGCTACCAAAATTCCAATAAAAAAGAGAGCGAGTGCGAGTGTTGTTCCTATTTGTTTCATAAAATTTATCTTTTGTTTGTATTCAACAAACATAATACATAATCGGATGTTAATCTGTTAATCTTTAGTTAATGCTGGTTAACAAGATGTTAAAATAACCGGAAAGGGAATTATGAAGAGATATGTACTGGTAGTCATTATTTTTGTTACGTCTTTTGCGCTCATAGGTAGTGTCCTTATTCAGATTTACTGGGTAAAAAAAGGATATAATTTAAAAGAAGAACTTTTTGACAGTAGTGTAAACATCGCTTTAAAAACGGTTGTCAATGAGATTATAAACTACGAAAACAATGATATCCCCGCGCAGTATAAACGAGAGACCATCCCTTGTGATGAGACTACTCCAGTTGTTCACAAGATAAAGCCCAGGTTGCTGGATTCACTTGTTCAAACCGAAATGAAAGGGTTAGATATCCATAATGACTACGTTTATGGCATTTATCATGCTGAAAGCAGAAAGTTTATTATTGGGAAATATCAGGGATTTGCGCAAAAAGTTAAAGAAAGCCGGTATCAGGCGTCTTTTTCTTGTATAGCAGATTCTAAAAAGTACATCCTGGCCCTCTATTTTACCGACAGGCAGAATTTGATTTTAGATGAGTTACTCGGATGGGTCGTTCTCTCATTGGTTTTTATCCTCATTTTAATTGTCGGGTTTTACTTCTCGGCTAATTCCATGCTACGGCAAAAGAAATTATCGGAGATGAAGAATGATTTTGTGAATAATATGACCCATGAATTCAAGACCCCGATCTCGACGGTAAACCTGACCGGTGAAATGCTTCTTAAAGACAAGGTGCTTCAGGATCGTGAGAAGGTTAAGAAATACACAAAAATAATTCTGGATGAAAACAACCGCCTTAAAAAGCAAGTCGAGCAGGTTCTTCAGATTGCAGTCATCGACCGCGGTGAGTTTAAGTTAAAGAATGCAGAAGTGGATATACACGACATTATCAAAAACCAGGTGAATACCTTTGAAGTATTTGTCAACGAAAGGGAAGGAGATATTAAGACGGAGTTGGCAGCTGAAAACCATGTGATAATGGGCGACAGGACTCATCTGGAAAATATCCTAGCCAATTTGTTGGACAATGCAAACAAATATGTGGCAGAAATACCTCATATTCATATTCGAACAACCAACAAAAATAGTGGTATTGTTGTTAGTGTTCATGATAATGGCATAGGTATTAGTTCTGAAAACCAGAAGCAAATATTTAAGAACTTATACAGGGTTCATACAGGTAACATCCATAATGTGAAAGGATTTGGCCTGGGCTTGTATTATGTAAAAAAAATGGTTGAAGCACATGGCGGGACTATTACGCTTGAGAGTGAATTAGGTAAAGGGAGTTCCTTTTACATTTATCTGCCGACAAAACATCAGGAATATGAAAAATAATAAGACAAGGATACTGCTAGTGGAAGATGATTCCAATTTAAGTGCTGTGCTTAAAGACTATCTGGAAATGATGGATTATGAGACGGTCCTTGCCAAGGATGGTAAAGAAGGGGCTGACTATTTCAAAAAGGGGAAGTTTGATCTTTGTATTCTCGACGTTATGATGCCACAAAAAGATGGGTTCGCTCTCGCAAAAGAGATTCGTTCCAAAGATGAGTATATTCCCCTTATTTTTCTTACAGCTAAATCCATGAAAGAAGATCGCATTGCCGGGTTCAAATCAGGTTGCGATGATTACATCACGAAACCTTTTAGCAGTGAGGAATTAAGCCTTCGCATTCAGGCCATTTTAAAGCGTTGTGAATTGGAAGATGCCGGTATGCAGCAGCCCAAAAAGCAAGTGTATCGTATTGGCAAATACCTCTTCGACCCCAACAATATGACCTTAACCAATAAAGTGGATACGCGCACCTTAACGAAAAAGGAAGCGGCATTACTGCAGTTATTATCGGAAAACAAAAACCGCCTGGTAACTCGTCAGCATGCGCTGAAAACCATATGGGGTGACGATGATTATTTCATTGGGAGAAGCATGGACGTTTTCATAACTAAATTGAGAAAATATCTTAAGAATGATGAAAATGTGAAGATAACCAATATTCATGGCAGCGGATTTAAACTAGAAATCAGTAAATAAAACAGGTTATGGAAATTGCTCAGGCCCAAAAGCTGGTCGACGAATGGATACAGGACAACGGGGTGCGTTATTTTAATGAATTAACCAACATGGCCATGCTCACCGAAGAAGTGGGAGAGGTGGCACGCGTCATTGCCCGCCGCTACGGAGAGCAATCCTTTAAAAATAAGAAAGAGCAAGATGCTGATTTATCGGATGAACTTGCCGATGTGATGTTTGTGTTAATCTGCCTTGCCAATCAAACCGGTGTAAATCTTGAGGAAGCCATAAAGAAAAATCTTGAAAAAAAATCCTCGCGTGATAAGGTGAGGCATCATAACAACAGGAAATTGTACGAATAGAGGCTGGCCAAAAACATTCCCGGAAAATATTCAGTAGCTTTTATTGTAAAACTCCACCTTTCAAATAACCGCCAAAAGCCTGGAAAATAAGTTGCTGAATGTCTTTAGGTTTTACTTCTTATTTCTGCTTACCAAATGCTTTCAAAGATCATTTTGTTGGATAGATCGTTTCTGCGACTATCCCTTTTTATTGATGCCGTGATTTTCTTTTTATTCCAAATGTAGTTCTGAACCTGGCCTTTATTCTGTTCCAGATAAGGGAGAAACGCCTTTTACGCACAAGATATTTCCTCTCCTGCTGGTTGCTAATAAGGTAGGCTACCGCATGCAGCTTCGGGGTATATTCGCAAATGATTTTAATCGTAGCCATAACAGGTAAAACAACGAACATCCCTGCCACACCCCAAACAAGTCCTCCAACAATTATACTCAAGATTGTGATTAATGGGTTAATATCTACATATCCACCGGTAATGTTTGGTGTAAGAATATTGTTTTCGGTGAATTGTATAATAGCGAATAATAAAAGAACCCCAAATGCAAGGTTGATACTATCTCCTGTTAACAAGGCAAAAAGAAAAGGAGCAGAGGCACCAATCCAGGTGCCGAAATAAGGGATGAAATTGAAAAACGCTGAAATAATCCCGAAAATGATGGGATATTTAAGACCTACCATATACAATCCAAAAGAGTTTAAAACCGATAGTACAGCCACAACAATAAACACACCGCCGATATATCGTTGTACCATTTGAGATATTCTTTTAAGTATTTGGGCAGCAATGGGTTTTTTATCCTTGGGAATTACCCGCAAGAGGAAGATGAAAAATTTTTGCCTGTAAAAGAGCATGTAATAAATAAGTACAGGTAAAAGCAGCATCTTGACGAGGGTGCTGGTAGTAGCTGTGAAAGTGACTTTAAGAAAGTTGCTTCCCGATTCAAATAAGTTATTGACGCTTTCTTTCAGCCATAAGTGTTGCTTTTTGACTTCCAACCCTGTCATTGATTCAATGCCCATTTCCAGCTGATCGATGTTTTCAAGCGCCTTTCTTTTAAGTAAGGGCAGGTCATCAATTAGCGTTTCCACCTGTTTATACATTAAGAATATGACCCCGGAGAAAATGGCCAGTAAAAGGATGATAGCTACCAGGTTGGCCAGAAAGCGTGGAAAGCGAATCATCTCCAGGCGCGCCGCCAGCGGATATAGCAGGTAGCTAAACAGTATAGCAAGGGTAAGAACCATCAGTAGATGCTTAGCTACTATAATGGAGAAAAAAAACAGGATTATAAATATTAATCCAAACGTGACTTTTACTATTATAGGGAATTCTCTCATTGAATAAATACTGTAATTTTGCCAAACAACTGGCACAACATATAGTTGTTTGTTTTTCTTACGCTTTATGAACTAAACAACTTATTGAATTATCAAGTTGTTGTCATAACGTTCAAAATTATAAAATCTTTTGACTGAATGCGACGAATATTATTGCTGCTCTTAATTTTATTTTCAAATTTCCTTTTGAAAAGCCAGGATTTAACCGGGAGAATCCTGGATACCCGCTCCCGCCAGCCTATTGCTTTCGCTAATATTGTATACGGTCCCGGCCGGGGAGTTACTACCGATATTGACGGTTATTTTATGATTGATGCAGAAAAAAAGATCGATTCCATCAGCGTTAGTTATGTGGGGTATAAAACCACTACCATTGAGGTAAATCATAAAGATACCTTGCGGCTGCTGCTGGAACCTAAAACCTATCAGCTCGATGAGGTCACCGTAAAAGCAGGGCCTAATCCTGCAATGAGGATTGTAAAGAACGTAATAAAAAACAAAGCCGCTAATGATCCCGACAACTATCAATCCTATAGCTTCAGGGCTTACGATAAGTTAATCATGACTATCCATCCAGACAGCCTTGAAAAGCATAAAGATCGCATGGATAACGACACTTCCTTCAGGGAGCTTAAAAACTTTGTTGAAAAGCAGCATTTTTTTCTTAGTGAAAGCGTTACACAGACCACCTACAAAAAGCCAGGCAGAAAACATGAAGAAGTTATAGCTTCCAGAAGTTCCGGGTTTAAAGACCCTGTTTTTGTTGTTTTGATCTCAAGGCTCCAATCCAATAGCTTTTATCGCGACGAGATTAATATGCTCGATAAAAATTACGTGAGCCCTATTGCATCAAGAGCAGTTTCCAGGTACAATTACAGGCTTCGTGATACGCTGTTCATTAAAGACAAATACGATACAACTTTTATTATTTCCTATTCGCCACGCAAAGGGAAAAATTTTGATGGCCTCAGGGGAATGCTCTATGTGAGTACTAACGGATGGGCATTGCAAAACGTTATTGCGCGGCCTGGCAACGCTGATGAATCGGGCGTCAATATCAAGATTGAACAGAAATATGATTTGATTGGGAAAAAGTACTGGTTTCCGGTGCAACTCAGTACAGAACTGTTTTTCGGTAATATCCAGGCCAATGGGGTCCCTTTTATGGGAAAAGGAAAGCGTTATGTGACGCAGATAGCCATAAATAAGCAAAAAGATTTTAAACTACCGGGTGATATTGCCGTGGAGGTGTTGCCCGAAGCATTTGAAAAAGGGCTTGATTCTTTATCTAACTATCGTCATGTTCCCATATCGGAAAAAGACAAGGAAACTTACCGGGTTATCGATAGTGTGGGTAAGGCCAATAATTTCGACCAGATTGCCAACACTGTGATGACTTTCTCTGAGGGAAAGATACCTTTTCATTTTTTGGATATCCCCCTTAATGATTTACTTAACTACAATGCTTATGAAGGGTTTTATGCAGGATTGGGATTAGTGACCAATCGCCGCTTTTCCAAAACATTTGAGATCGGAGGATATACAGGATACGGGTTTAAGGACAAAGAATTTAAGTACGGGGGGCATGCCAGAATTTATCTGGATCGCATGAGGCGTAACAGCCTTTTATATCAGTATAAGGATGATCTGCAAGAACCGGCTTCATATTTTGTAGAAAGAAACGGCAATGTGCTTGATCCATCGTCATACCGTGAATTTGTGGTGGGACGCTACGACAAGGTGAAGGCGCACAGCGCCGCATTGGATTTACACCTCTTTCGATATACCGATGCAAAGTTTTCGATGAGAAAGGCTTCTCATAAACCAACGTATGCCTACACTTTCGATAAATCTCCCGAGAGGAATCAATTTAACTTCACCGAAGCCGCCATAGAAATTCGCTTTGCCTTTAAAGAACAGTTTGTGAAAACACCACAGGGACTGATGTCACTTGGTACACAGTTTCCTGTGATAAATCTGAGATATATCAGGGGATTGGATAACATGCTGGAGGGGCAATATTCCTATTCGAAGTGGCTTTTGGAGTGGAATCACAGCTTCCAGTCTACATTACTTGGCGAGACCAGTTACAAGTTCTGTGCGGGCTATCTAAACCGAAGTATTCCTTATGCAGGATTGTTTGAAGGAAAGGGAAGTTATGGGCAGTATTCCTTGTATGCTCCTCATAGCTTTTCTACCATGAGGCCTGCCGAATTTTTAACGGATCGCTTTGCCGCAGTTTACATTTCTCATAACTTTCAGCAATTGTTGGTTGAAAACCGCTTTTTCTCCCCCTCCATATCAATACATCACAACATGCTTATAGGTGATCTTGATAATAGGCTGAACCACCGGGAGATTAGTTTTAACGTTCCGGAAAAGGGATACCTGGAGAGCGGAGTAGTTTTTGCCAACCTGTTAAAGACCGGTATAACCGGCCTGGGATTAGGATTTTTTTACAGGTATGGCACATATGGACTGGAGGGTTTTAAGGATAATCTGGCTGTTAATTTGAGTGTAACCTTTTTATTTGACTAGTTTCTGTAGAGGAGGCCATATGATAATTTTGTATCTTTGAACATACGAGTTATGAACAGAATTACCCGCATCGTTGTAGCTACTTTTGTGCTGGCCTTTATAGCTTTTTTAGCCTGGCGCTTTTCTTCTATTGTTACTTATATCCTTATTGCCGGGGTGTTATCGATAATGGGGAATCCCCTTGTCAAGCTCTTAGACCGGATAAAATTGAAGCAGTGGAATTTTCCACACGTCCTCAGCTCCTTTATAGCCCTCATTGCCCTAATCGTTGTCATTGGAGGGCTTCTGGCCATTATCGCGCCACTTATCACAAACCAGGCAGAGGTGATTTCACAAATAGACCTGGAAAAAGTCACGGGTTCGCTGGAGAAGCCCCTGGCCGAGCTGCAGGAATTTTTACTTAAGTATAATCTCCTGCAGCAGAAAGAGACGCTTGAATCGGTCATAATAAGGAATTTCGAATCTGTGGTCAGTTTTGCCACCTTTTCGGATATTTTTAAAAATGTTCTTGGATTAGCAGGAAACCTTTTTATTGGGGTCTTTGCCGTGTTATTTATTACGTTTTTCTTTCTTAAAGAAGAAGACCTGTTTTTTAACGGCATTATGCTGATGATCCCATTAAAATACCAGGATGAAGGACGTAAAATATTGAGCGACTCCCGCCGCCTTCTATCCCGTTATTTTGTCGGATTGCTCATTGAGTTGACCACGATGGTTACGTTAATTAGCACGGGGCTAACTATTTTTGGTGTTAAGAATGCTTTTCTCATAGGGTTTTTGGGTGGCATTATGAATGTAATCCCCTACCTGGGACCGGTCATAGGAGCCACCATAGGAGTTGTTTTGGGTACTATTACGTTTTTGAGTGGCGGCGGCGCTTACGGCGATGTTTTTGCCCTGATCGTTACTATTATCGCCACCTTTTCAGGAGCCAATCTTATCGACAATATTGTTCTCCAACCCTGGATATACTCCAGCAGTGTGAAAGCCCATCCCCTGGAAATATTTCTTGTTATTATGCTGGCAGGCTCTATGGCCGGGGTGATAGGTATGGTGCTGGCCATTCCTTCCTACACCGTCCTGAGAATCGTTGCTAAGCAGTTTCTTTACAGCAGCCGCCTGGTGCAGCAAATCACAAAAGATATTTAGCAGACCCGATGGGACTCATTTGAGCCACCTGGCCTTTTTGGGTTAAGCATTAACACAGAAACTCACATTATAAAAGTGCACAAACACCGTAACCATTTTTAAGCTAGTCCCTTAAAACGTCAGGCTAAACCCTGCACTTGGCATGATGGGCAATTGATTAACCCGCTCGTTTGTAATACGATCCACAAAAAATACGTTATCGCGGTCGTAAGTATTAGTCACCCCCAGATTAGCTTCCAGTTCGGATTCAGGCCCCAGGTAAAACAGCTTTTTTATTCCAAGGTCCAGGCGGTGATAGTATGAAAGCCTGGCTTCATTGTAATCGGCATACAGCAATTCAAACTGCTCATTGACCGTAGTATAATCCGTTTCAATTCCATCCTCAAAATTGATTTGGCCATAAGCCCCCTGCGTTTGAGTGAAAGGAAACGGCGACCCCAGGTTCCACCTGGCATTCACCTGCCAGTCATCATGCGCGCCAAACGTGTAGTTGGCAACGATATTCAGGTTATGGCGACGGTCGTAGTGCGGAAAATACGTTTCCTGAAAGTCCTCCCGCTCCACATACCCGAGCGTATAAACAGTATATACGCTTAAATTCTTTGATGTATATTCCAGCGTAAGGTCTCCTCCATAAGCTATGCCCTGTTCAATGATAAAATCTTTGACAAGGTGATCCGGTTTGTCAGGATAATCCGATTCCTCGTAAAGTTTATTCCTGTTGAGGTTGGTAAGCTGCGAAAAGTTTTTCACATATCCTTCCAGGTTAGCGTTTAAATTGCTGGTAATATCATATTCAACACCGGCCACTAGGTGCTCTGCCTTTTGCAGGCGATGCGAAACATCCTCTCCTTTAAACGTATCGGGCAGATCGTCGGGACCCGCCAAAAAGCCGTAGAAAAGATTTACAACATCCCGGTTATTTTTTGCACTGATGAGGTTCTGTGAATACATCCCCCCGGCCATTTTAAAGCGAAGCCGGTCGGTTGCATTATATTTTAAGGCAATCCTTGGTTCCGGGGAAAAATAGGAATGAGAAGCATAATATTGCACTCTGAAACCTGGCTCCAGCACCCAGTCTCCTAGTATGAACTTCCCACTGATAAAACCGGATAAATTAGTGGTGTTTTCTCTTTGCTGGATTTTTCGTCCCACCCCGTTAATAAAATAAAAATCCGTGGTGTATCCATTGATGCGCAACCCGGTTTTCAAATTATTATTTCCTTTTATACTGATGAAATTAATCCCCAGGTCAAAACCATTTATCCCGCTGGTTCGTGGTTCGGTAGAAATATCGTCCATACGGGCCTCGTAATCTGAATAAGCTATATACCCTTCAATAAGAATGGGGGAGGCCCCGGGAATCACAACGAAATTTGAGCCTAAGCCTTTAGCATCCCACTGAAAATCCGAAAGGGCCCGATAATCATTGACTTTGTCTTCATAATTAAACCCGAAGAAATTTACCTTGCTGCCATTTTTGGTGTTCAGGGAAATTTTTCCGTAAAGATCGGTAAAAGTGAATGGCAGACCATTCTCATTAGCATATGAATACAAAGAATTAGCCACTTGATCGAGGTAGGAATGTTTGGCAGATAAAATGAAAGAAGAGCTGCCCTCTCCGTCGGGAGTTTGCTTTTTAATAGGACCTTCCAGACTGAGTTTCGATACAAAAGTATTGGCTGATAATTTTCCTGCATATCTTTTTTTATTCCCGTCACGTGTTACAATATCCATCACAGAAGAAATCCTTCCGCCGTATTCTGCGCCAAATCCGCCGGTATGCACTTCTACGTTTCTGATAATATCTGTATCGAAAACGGAAAAAAGCCCGATAGAATGAAAAGGATTGTATACCGTCATCCCGTCCAGTAGCACTTTGTTTTGGATGGGCGCGCCCCCCCTTATGTAAAGCTGCCCACCCTGGTCGCCGGTGAAAATTACTCCGGGCAGCACCTGCATATATTGGGCAATATCAGGCTGCCCGCCCACGCTGGGAATACGTTTTATATCCATCGGGGTAAGTTTTACTACCGATGTTTGGGTTTCAGTGCGAGATTCAATTTTCTTCGCCGAAACATTCACCCCCTCGATGTCATACGAGCCCGGCTTAAGAAAAAGCTTCTTTGTTTTTATTTGTCCCTCGCTCAAACTGATAGCCTGACGAAGTGTATCATAGCCCAGAAATGTAACCATGAGATTATAATTTCCCGGGGGAATATTCGTAATGGCAAAATAGCCGTTATCGTCGGTCGTGGAACCGTAAGTTGTGCCTTCCAGGTAGACGTTGGTAAAAATGACAGGTTCACCGGTTTTCTCAGAATAAACAAATCCGCGCACTGCGGCATCCTTTTGTGCTACAGCTCCACCGGCAATAATCAAAAAAGACAGTGTAATAAAAAGTGTTTTGAAGTTTGGCATTATCTTCTGTTTAGTTAAAAGGATCAACAAAATTAAGATATTTCGGGATTCTTCCTTAAAAAAAGAAGCCAGCCCTTTATTTTACTCCACTATTTTTGAACGCAATTTCGGACCGGGCAAAATGCATTGCTCTCTTCTTTTGAAAATGCGGTAGCGGTTATTGGCAACAAGCCTGTATAATTTATCCCGAAATCCTTTTGGTAAGATTTTAAAAAAACGCAAAAGGTTGTATGGAAATTTAAGATATTTTGCAATTTCTATCGCAGCATCTGAAAGGGAATGCACCTTACCCGCCTCCATGAACACTACACTGGCATCAGGATTGATGTTTAACGGGAGCTTGCCCGATAATTCGCTGCCAAAGGCGGTTTCTGTGTGCGTAAACTTTATGGAATCGGTTTTATCTTTCGATGAAATAATTCTAACCGAGGCATTGCAGATAACGCAATGGCCGTCGTAAATGATAAGTCGTTCCGGAAGTGCCTGAGAATTAGTCATCGGTACTAATCGTTAATTTTATATCATATAAACAAAAAGCCATATGACCATGTTTAGTTAAAAACATATCGATATATTTTGAGAATTCACTATATTTATACCCTTAAATATATATAAATAGACATAAGAACATAAAACAATTAAAAAATCACGATTCAAATGGAGAAAATTAAAGTGCAAAATCCTGTAGTAGAGCTGGATGGCGATGAGATGACCCGGGTAATCTGGAGCTTTATAAAAGAAAAGCTCATCTTCCCTTATGTTGACGTTGAATCGAAATACTATGATTTAAGTATTCAAAGCAGAGATGCAACAAATGATCAGATCACCGTGGATGCAGCCAACGCCATTAAAAAACATCATGTAGGGATTAAGTGCGCAACCATTACACCGGATGAAAACAGAGTTGAAGAATTTGATTTAAAAGCCATGTATCGGTCTCCCAATGGTACGATAAGAAACATCATCGGCGGGACCATATTCAGGGAACCCATACTGATGCGCAATGTTCCCCGCTATGTGCCAGGCTGGAAAAAACCTATTATCGTTGGCCGTCATGCGTTTGGTGATCAATACAAGGCCACGGATTTTGTAGTTAAAGGCAAAGGTAAACTAACGCTGACATTTACCCCTGAAGATGGAGGAAAGCCCCAGGAATATGATGTTTACGATTTCGAAGGCGAAGGGGGCGTAGCCATGTCGATGTATAACACCGATGAGTCGATCCGTGGTTTCGCTCATGCATGTTTCCGGCAAGCCCTTAAAAAGCAATGGCCGCTTTATCTTTCTACAAAGAATACGATTCTTAAGAAATATGATGGCCGCTTTAAGGATATTTTCCAGGAAGTATTTGAAGCGGATTACAAGCACCAGTTTGAAGAGTTGGGCATCACTTATGAGCACCGACTTATCGATGATATGGTAGCTGCTGCTTTGAAGTGGGAAGGAGGCTTTGTATGGGCGTGTAAAAATTATGATGGCGATGTGCAGTCAGACACTATCGCACAGGGATACGGATCGCTGGGATTAATGACATCGGTTCTGCTTACACCCGATGGAAAAACCCTCGAGGCCGAAGCCGCTCATGGAACAGTTACGCGGCATTTCAGAAGACATCAACAGGGACAGAAAACCTCTACCAACCCCATAGCCTCCATCTTTGCATGGACCAGAGGCCTTGAACATCGCGGGAAACTTGATGGAAACAATGCGCTGATAGATTTTTCCAAAGCGCTTGAAAAAGTGTGTGTGTCGACCGTGGAATCGGGTAAAATGAC
>CAYFQK010000012.1:0-28310 GCA_964345255.1 uncultured Bacteroidales bacterium
TAGTGGCCTTCTGGAAGATCTGCCACAAAGGCGCAAAGACTCAAAGTAACACAAAATTTTATATTATGTGACGTTAATTTATTGATATTCAATATTCTACGATTCAGATTTTTAAGTGCGAAACTTGAGATTTTAATATTTATGGTTTTTTAGGAAATAGTTGATTTTAATACTGGCGTCCGATGAAACAAGTAATAGAATAGAGATTTCTGGCTTCATACCGAGCGTGGCGAGAAATCTCCCGAAATTTTACCGGAGACCAGTGATTTTAAATGTTAAAAAAGTGTTAACAGAAAAGAATTTATTAAACTACCGCTTTATTAATTATTATTTAGCAGAAAAAAATGAAAAAACAGTTATTGATTACACTATTAATCACCGTGTCGACGCTGGGTTTTTCGCAATCAATTTACGATCCGGCTGCTGATGCAGAGCAACAGATAGAGCAGGGCATTAAAAAAGCGAAAGACCAGGATAAACATGTTTTTGTGATGATTGGCGGGAATTGGTGTCCCTGGTGCAAAAGATTGAATAAGTTTTTGACTTCCAACGAATCTGTAAATAAAGTGCTTGATGACAATTATATTATGGTAAAAGTCAACTATTCAAAAGAAAATAAAAATAAGAAGATTTTATCCGAATTAGGATATCCGCAGCGCTTTGGGTTTCCGGCTCTGGTCATTCTCGATGAGAAAGGAGAGAGGATACATACCCAGAGTAGCGTCTATCTGGAAGAAGGAAAAGGATACAGTGAAAAACGTATCAAAGAGTTTCTTAAGAATTGGTCTCCCGGGGCCTTAGACCCGTCAAACTATTAATCGTGTCAAACCTCTAAGAAACAAATAAAGGGGCCGGCCAGAATAACTTCACATGGTTCGATGAAAACCAATAGCAGAAATTTTTTTGCCAGCTCCCTTTCAAATTATTTTATGTCATTTAAAGAGAAAGTCTCGCCGAGTCGAATACCTTTTTCTGTTTTCTGTAACTTTCCGGCCTCAATAAAATTGTCATGCTCAAAATACAGAATATAATCCCCCTCAAGAACTTCATTTAGGAATTCTTTCTTTTCTTTAAGAGAGACAAGCGGTTGAATATCAAAACTCATAATCCAGGGCAGACGTATATGCTGCGAAAAGGCAAGCAAGTCTGAAGTGAAGACGATCGTTTTACCCTGGTATTCTATGAAAGGAATCGCCTGTCCGATGGTGTGTCCATGATATTCCCTGATTTTGAAGCCGGGAAATAATTCGCCACCCCCTTCGATTAATGACAAGGCTCCGCTCTCTTGCATAGGCTCCAGGTTTTCCTTTAAAAAAGACCCCGCTTCTCTTTCATTGGGTTTTTTGGCCCATTGCCATTGATTTTCAGTTACCCAGTATGTGGCGTTGGGGAAAGTGGGTACCAACTCTCCATTTTCGTCATAGATGATACTGCCTCCACAGTGGTCAAAATGTAAATGGGTATGGAAGACATCCGTGATGTCCTCGCGCGTGAAACCTGCTTCGGAGAGGGACTTATCAATGCTTCCATCTCCATAAGGCTGGAAACGGCTGAAGAACTTATCGCTTTGCTTATCTCCAATTCCGGAATTGATAAGAATTTTTCGGTCATCGATTTCTACCAGCAGCAGACGCATAGCCAATGGAATAAGGTTGTTATCGTCAGATGGATATTGCTTATGCCACATCGTTCTGGGGACCACCCCAAACATAGCTCCACCGTCCAGTTTAAATCTCCCGACGTCAATTTTATGTAGTTTCATATTTCAATAGGTAAATATTATTCATGAAAATAATGTTTTAAAGCATAAAAAAGTTCAAATTAACTGAAGCCAAAGTAAGCTGAAACTCATAAGTAAATAAACGGATTAGGTGAATTATCATTTTTTTATGTCAATTGGTACGAAAAAACATATTTAAAAGGAACGATATCGTTGTAGTCCACCATCTGGTAAAGTATTTCATCCTGAAAGAGATACCCTTCAATCTGCCCGTGGTAATCATCTATGGTTATGAGTACTGAGCACTCTTTAAGTGAGGTATCAACAAAAATTTGCGAAGCTGAAGGGAATAACTTCTTCAAACTTTTCTTAATTTTAACCTGTTCTTGTGGTTCCATAACTATTTTTCGACAAAAGTGCTACAGCTACTTGAACTTATTATGATCAGGAGTTTAACAAAATTATAATTATGAAAGCTATAAGAGTTACAATTATCATCATTGCAATATTCGTTGTATCCATTTTGATATTAGGGGCTTTGTTTCCCTCACAGCATCATATTGAGCAGAGAGTTGTCATTAACGCCCAGCCGCGGGAAATTTTTAAGCAAATTAATACGCTTAAAAACTGGGAAAACTGGACTCCCACATCACCCGATATCTCATATTCAGGCCCTGAGAGTGGGGTAGGGGCTACACAAACATGGGTCGATCGGAACGGTAAAGGCTATCTGAAAATTATAAAATCAAACCCATATACTCTTATTCAGGCCGAAATGAAATTTCCGGGAAATAAAACTTTTGAGACGAACTGGATGCTTCGTCCTGACAACGATTCTACTGTTGTGATTTGGGGTATGGAATTCGGGGAATTAAGCTATCCGCTAGGCAGGCTCCAGGGTTTGATTACCAATGGCAGAATGCAGGCCAATATTCATCGCGGACTGAGTAACCTGAAAGCATACATGGAAGAGGGAGAGGTGGCATCCCAAAATCAGGATGAAAAGAGATAGATTGTTCAAAAGCGGACATCTTTATGAGCGGCATTGTTCATTTTTGCTTTGTTAATTATATTCCCGATTTTTATAATTTATTGATAACCATTAATTTGTTTGGTTTGGTTCGTGTTTTGTCTACAGGTTCTTCATAAAACCAATACAAACACTTATGATCCGGAAAACTTTATTCATTGTAGTTTTGTTGCTTTGTTTCGGAATAAAAACAAACATTATGGCAAACAACAATCAATTACCCCGCAGAAGCGAAATAAACACGGAATACAAATGGAATCTCGAAGACATTTATGAAAATTGGGAAGCGTGGAATGCTGACTATGAAAAGGTTGAGAAGCTGGTCGATCAGTTGGCCGATATGAAAGGCGACGTAAAAGCAAGCAAAGAGAATCTTAAAAAAGCACTTAAACTTCGTACTGAATTCTCTCAGAAACTTATCAAAGTATTTCAGTACCCCCATTTGATGAAGTCGGTAGAGTCGAGTAATCAGGAAGTCAGCAGCAAGTTTCAAAAAGCAAATTATCTCTTTGCCCAAACATCTCAGAAACTTTCATGGTTTACTCCTGAGCTGCTAAGTATCCCGGTAGAAACCATGATGAAGTGGATTGAAAGTGATGATGAACTGAAATCCTTCCGTTTTCCTATGGAGAAGATGTATCACAGCCAGGAGCATGTACTTGAAGAAGATAAAGAACAGCTTCTGTCTTATTTTTCACAAATTAGTGATGCACCATCCGGTATATACGATGAGCTGTCCACTTCCGACATTGAGTATCCCAAAGTGACGCTTTCCACAGGAGAAGAAATGCAGGCATCACCTGGCAACGTAAAAAAGGTGTTGTCGTATTATAAAAACCAGGAAGACCGTCGCAAGATTTCTGAAGGCCTATATAAGCCCTATGCAGTAAATAAAAATACATACGCCGCCATTTACAACGGCGTTTGCCAGTCTGATTGGGCATCGGCACAGGCAAGAAAGTATGAGAGCACGCTCCAGGCCGCCTTGCATGGCAAAAATATCCCTAAGGAGGTCTATGAAAACTTAATTAATACAGTAAAAGAAAATACAGCTCCTTTACAGAAGTATTTCAGCCTTAGGGCCAAAGCTTTAGGATTAGAAGGCAATTATCATCGATACGATGGTTCTGTTTCTTTAACCGATTTCGACAAAGAATATCCTTACGAAGAGGCGCAGGAGCAGGTTTTAGCGTCTGTACTTCCACTGGGAGAAGCCTACCACAAAAGAATGAAGACAGCCATGAGCGAGGGTTGGCTTGATGTGAAGGAACATGAAGATAAGCGTCCGGGTGCGTTTTCTGCCGGAATTTACGGTGTTCATCCCTACATGCTCCTGAACTACAGCAACACAATGGACGACATGTTTACACTTGGCCATGAACTGGGACATACCTTGCATACCCTTTATTCTGATGAAAACCAGCCTTACCCTACGCATAACTACACCATTTTTGTAGCTGAAGTGGCCTCTACCTTTAATGAACGCCTATTACTGGATCACTTGATGAAAAAGACTCAAGACCCTAACGAGCGGATAGAGTTGCTCACTCAGGCTATCGACAATATTGCCGGAACTTTTTATACCCAGACTATGTTTGCTGATTATGAGTGGCAAGTACACCAAATGGTTGAGAAAGGAGAGCCTGTAACAGCGGAAGCATTGGAGTCGATTTTTAAGGAGCTCTTTGCTGGTTATTATGGGGATGCTATGGTTAAAGATGACTTCTACAAAGTTATATGGGCACGTATCCCTCATTTTTATGGAATGCCATACTATGTTTATCAATACGCCACCTCTTTTGCAGCTTCAGCTAAACTTTATCAGGATGTTTTCCCTAATGGAGGTAAGGATGAGCAAGCCCTCGAGCGGTATCTAACACTACTGAAATCGGGTGGAAATGATTACCCCATGAATCAGTTGAAAAAGGCTGGAGTGGATCTTTCCAAACCGGAAACTATAAAAGCAGTGATCGATCAATTGGATGAATTGGTCAGTCAGCTGGAAAGAGAGCTGAAGAAAATTAAGGCTATCTGATGAGAGGTATTGGCATTTGATTTTAATCTTTGGAAAAAAAAAGATCAGATACAAGGTTAATTGAAAAAGGGCAGTAACTATGGTTCACATCACTTTTTGATAGCGTCTTACTCCTTAACCTTTACAAAATCTTTCAGATCTGAATGAAGAATTTCTGCGAGTTCGCCGAAGTTATTCTCGCTAGTTTCTGTAAACAGAAAGCCAAACTGAGGGTATTTTTTATAATCTACTTTTCTTAATTCAAGGGGGTTTTCAAAATTATCCATAAGTTTGTCATAATCAAAGGAATTTATATCGGCAGCCTTGTAGCCGGTAGAATTATCCAGAATAACAATACTGTAATAATTACTGGCGGCATTTTCTGTCAGCTTCTTCCAGTCCGGCTTTTTTCGATGACAAACATACTCGTATGGATCGAATTTAAAGGCATGATGCATCAGGTCGGCTGAGGTACACCAGCCACCAAACCGCAGGGGATTGATTTCTATAGGCCTGATTTTGCCTTTCGAATCTACCCGCACTTCCGTGTGCAGGGGAAAATTTTTTAATCCCGTCAGATCGCTGATTTCCTGCAAAAATTCAGTAAAACGTTCCAGGTTTTCCTCAATCACCGCTGCCGAGGTATAGTAAACCCGGTCGCTGACATCGTTTTCCGAACCGAAAACATGTTTCATGATGCCAAGGATGACCGCCTTGCCTTTTTCATCGAAGTAACCGTCAAATGCATATTCCTCTCCATGAATGACCTCCTCAGCTATCAGTAGCTGAGTACTGAGCACCTGCTCGGGATAGATTTTTTGATACGTTTCAATATCATTTTTTATGGCCTCTGCAATTCCCGGCCAGTGGGCCTGAGCATTTACTTTGTATACGCCCATGCTAAAAAATCCCACAGCCGGTTTGATGATAAAAGGAAAAGGAAATTTTGTGACATCGACAGAATCGACCTCGTTGAGATTTATTTTTTTATAGAAAAAGTTGGGAAATAATTCCTGTGTGAGATCTCTGAAGCGAATTTTGTCTTTGAAGAGATTGATATTTTCCGGGAGAGCAGTAAAGTGCAGGTTATCAGCAATCCACTGGATAGAGTTTTCTGATGCTGTGTAAATACTAAAATCCTCCCTCTCAGTGGCCGATCGTATAACTTCATCTGGTTCAACATAATTATAAGTTCCCTCTCCAAGCATCTCTTTAGCCAAATCCGTTTTCAATACCGGAAGTTGGTTTTTTATAAGTGAATTCTTCAGAAAGTCAGAAATATAAGGCCTGTCTACAATAATCATATTCGGTTTTTTTTGATGGGGCAAAAGTAAAAGAAATCCTTTAATAGCTGTGCAACCATTAACCGGAATAACCGTCTTTATAAAAATGATTGGGCTTTCAAGCTTAGATAACATTTGATTAAATGTAGGCAAATTATTTTCCACCTTATTTATTGAATAGCAGGTTGTTTGATGGTAAATAAAATCCGGAAGCTCTGTGCTTAATAGGTAAAAAGCATATAGGTAGCTTCCGGATTTTTAAAGTGGTTACTATTCCATTTTGTAGGTTTTTTCAGGCATTTTAGCATGTGCCTGCTTCTCCATTTTAATTTCTTTTGCCTGATGATTGTTGTCATGGCTTGTTTGCTCGTCCGAATCAGTGTTTAACGCGATACCGGGAGCAATAACCAGTGCAACAACCGACATTAACTTAATAAGGATATTAAGTGAAGGTCCTGAGGTGTCCTTTAAGGGGTCTCCGACAGTATCACCCACTACTGTTGCTTTATGGGCATCACCGCCCTTTTCGTGAAGCTCCCCTTTGTATTCGTATCCTTCTTCAATCATTTTCTTGGCGTTATCCCAGGCTCCGCCTGCATTCGCCTGGAAAATAGCGAGTAATACGCCTGAAACTACCACGCCGGCAAGCAATCCTCCCAGCATCTGGGCGCCGCCAAGGTATCCCACAAGGGCCGGAGCGACTACGGCTAATGTTCCCGGAAGGACCATTTCCCTGAGCGATGATTCGGTCGATATTTTGACACATTCCTGGTATTTCGCGGAACCTTCCGCATCATCCAGTGTTTTCTGCTCTTCTTCGGTAACACTGGAGGTATCACCATTGTATTTTTTCAATACTTTCAGGGCAGCTGTTAATTTGGGAATCGAAGAAAATTGTTTACGAACCTCTTCGATCATAGACGTCGAGGCGCGCCCTACAGCTCCCAGTGCCATAGAAGAAAACAGGAACGGTAACATACCGCCTACCAGCAATCCGGCCATAATTTTGGGTTGGGCTATATCGATGTTTTGAATGTTGGCCTGGGTCATAAATGCTGAGAAAAGGGCTAAAGCTGTAAGCGTAGCGGAAGCAATGGCAAAGCCCTTGCCAATAGCTGCAGTGGTGTTACCCACGGCGTCCAGTTGATCGGTTTTCTGGCGTACATCCGGCGGCAGCTCATTCATTTCGGCGATACCACCGGCATTATCGGCAATAGGCCCGTAAGCATCGATAGCCAGTTGTATACCCATATTAGAGAGCATAGCTACCGCAGCTATGGCAATACCATACAATCCGGCAAGGGAATAACTGACAATAATGGCTATGGCGAGTCCTAATACCGGTAAAGCAGTAGATTTCATCCCCAGCTCCAGCCCGCCGATAATATTTGTGGCCGGACCTGTCATGGATTTGTTAACAATTCCTTTAACGGGCTTTGTGCCTGTGGAAGTGTAATGCTCGGTGATTTTTCCAATCGCCAGACCAATGACGAGGCCGACAATAGTGGCGCCGAAAATATTCAGTGCCGTAAAAGTTCGCTCCACACCCATAACGGCATCAGAGCTCCATGATTGGGGTAAAAATAAATCAATCAAAAAATAAGACACAACAACCATTATTCCCATCGAGATAAACTCCCCTTTGTTGAGGGCCTTCTGAGGGTCGCCTTTATCGCTGACCCGAACAAAGGCCGTCCCGATTACCGAGGTTATGATGCCCAATCCTGCCAGGGCCATAGGCAGAATAACAGGCCCAAGGGTAAATCCTTCCTGAAAAGGCGGAAGAATGACAAATGAGGCGCCGAGAACCATAGTAGCGATAATTGATCCTACGAAAGATTCGAAGAGGTCAGCCCCCATTCCGGCCACATCACCTACATTATCCCCCACATTATCGGCAATGGTAGCCGGATTAAGCGGGTGGTCCTCCGGTATACCCGCTTCTACCTTCCCTACAAGGTCAGCGCCCACATCGGCAGCTTTAGTGTATATTCCGCCGCCCACACGAGCGAAAAGAGCGATAGAGGAAGCTCCCAGAGAAAATGAAGAGATGACATTGAGAACGATTGCCAGATCCCACTCAACGCCTACTACATAGTTGAAAATGACAAATAATAAGCTAAGACCGAAAACGCCCAGCGAGACTACACCAATACCCATTACTGAGCCGCCGCTGAAGGCAATGGCCAATGCTTTTTTCAGAGAAGTGCGTGCTGCATGGGTTGTTCTAACATTGGCACGCGTGGCTATAGACAGGCCAATAAAACCTGCTAAACCTGAAAAGAAAGCCCCGGTAATAAACGATACCACGACAAAACCATTTGAATCCGGTTCAGTCGTACTCTTAAAATACAGCAAAGCCGCAACGGCCAAAACAAAAACGACCAGGTATTTGTATTCTGCTTTCAGGAATGCCATAGCTCCTTCGCGAATGTGGGAAGCTATTTTTTGCATTTTTTCGGTACCTGGCGGTTGCTTTTTAACCCAGGCGCTTTTCCAGCCGATAAACAAAAAACCTAACACGGCCAGAATTGGAAGATAGTAAACTAAGTTTTCCATACGAACGTTTGATTTTTATTAGAGTTTGAATGCAATATTTATTTTTGGATATATGTGCAAATAAACGAAATTAAAATCATTTTTGTTTGCATGCCCGGATTAATCTATTAAGAAGGTTTTAAACATTGGCTTTATCCGTGTGTTTGAGGATAGTAAACATTGACCAAAAAAAGCCGGCAAGTGCTGTACAATTTTTTTGAACCTGAGACTTTCATTTCATGGATGTTAAGAGTTTGAAAGCTCACTCGGCTTTTGAATTCCTTCGGGATTCTTTTTACTGGTAAATAAATTATTCATAATTTTAAGGTTTCTAAAAAGAAGAAGAGAGGACTCATGGATAAGATTAAGCTGAAAATTATCGGGATGTCTTACAGTCAGGCACAAACTGGCGCTTATGCTTTAATACTGGGAGAGGAAAACGGTGACAGGCGAATACCTATTGTGATCGGAGGATTCGAAGCCCAGGCCATAGCCATAGAACTGGAGGATATGAAACCCGCTCGCCCGCTCACCCATGATTTATTTAAAAATTTTGCTCAAACCTTTCACATTCATCTCAAAGAAATAATCATCAACAAGTTTTCTGAAGGCATATTCTATGCACTCTTAATCACGGAAGATGCAGCCGGAAACACCTATGAGATAGACTCGCGTACCTCTGATGCTGTTGCACTGGCTATCCGTTTTGATTGTTCTATTTATACGTATGAAACCATAGTAGAGCAAACCGGTGTGTCGATGGAGGAAGCCGAAAGTGATGAAGAGTCTCAAACGCAAACTTCCGAATCCGGCCATCTTCACCATTCAGAAAACCCTTCAGGGCAAAGTGAGGATTTTTCAAATTATACCCTCAATGAGCTTGAGCAAATGATTAAAGACGCCATCAATAAGGAAGCCTATGAGAAAGCCTCTTTGATTCAACAAGAAATCAACCGACGTAAAAAGAAATAAAAACCGGAAATGAAGAGAATTTATCTTGTAGCTCTCGTTTTTTTTGCGGGGAGCTTTTTGATGACCTTAAACCTGAATGCAACAGACAATTCAAAAAACACAACGCAGGAAGTGCAGGCTCCGGCAGACCAGGACTCTGACTCTGTTAAAGAAATCCAACCTGCAGAAAGCACTCAAAAAATACTTCCTGGTACTGAAAAGCAATCTTTTAGTTTTATCACCCTTTTACGCGGACTCTTAGGGGTTCTTGTAATTGTATTCTTAGCCTGGCTGTTCAGTACCAACCGAAAAGCCATTTCATGGAGGGTAGTTGTTCTGGGACTTTCGTTCCAGATAGTGCTGGCGATGGGCGTGCTGTATATCCCGGTAATTCAGAATGTTTTTGATTTTGTAGGGAAGATTTTTGTCAATATCCTTGATTTTACAAATGAAGGCACCGAATTTCTTTTTGCAGCAAATTCAACAGGAGAAATCGAAGAGCCACTGAAGAATTTTGCCTTTACAATTCTTCCTACCATTATATTTTTCTCGGCGCTTACCAGTCTTTTATTTTATCTGGGCGTAATACAAAAGATTGTGTATGGCCTGGCATGGGTTATGAAAAAATTCCTTAAGCTTTCGGGAGCAGAAAGTTTGTCTGTGGCAGGCAATATTTTTGTCGGTCAAACCGAATCCCCGCTGATGATTAAGGCCTACCTCCCGAAAATGAATAAATCGGAGATTTTACTCGTAATGTCGGGAGGAATGGCGACACTTGCAGGCGGGGTGCTGGCGGTATACATCCGTGTGCTTGGCGGAGGCGATCCGGTGCAGGAGCTAATCTATGCCAAGCACTTATTAGCCGCCTCTATAATGGCAGCGCCCGGCGTGGTGGTTATTTCAAAGATACTGGTACCTCAAACAGAAGATGTTATTTCTGATGCCCATATATCAAAGGATCAGGCAGGGAAAAACGTTCTCGATTCTATATCAAACGGCACAAGCGAAGGCCTTAAGCTGGCCGTTAATGTGGCAGCTATGCTTTTGGTGTTTATTGCCTTCATCGCACTGATTAATTTTGTTTTCATGAAGACCGGTACCTGGTTATCGATCAATGATTGGGTAGCCAATGTTAGTAATGGTCAATTTGAGGAACTATCGCTCCAGTTTGTTTTGGGCTATGGGCTGGCGCCATTGATGTGGCTGATAGGTGTAAACGCTTCAGACATAGCCCTGGTGGGCCAGATTTTGGGAGAGAAGATTATTATGACGGAATTTATTGGCTACATCAGCCTTAGTGAGCTCAAAGAAGCCGGTGCATTTGCCGATCCTAAATCAATTATTATGGGAACCTACATGCTTTGCGGATTTGCTAATTTTGCCTCTATCGGTATCCAGATAGGTGGAATAGGATCATTAGCTCCTAATCAGCGCCTGCAACTTTCTAAATTTGGCTTAAGAGCCCTCCTGGCGGGGACATTAGCCTCATTGCTTTCGGCAACCATTATTGGGGTAATACTTGGATAAAATGAAAAACGTTTTTTGGGCCTTCTTGCTTTTACTTTTTTTGCCCCTATGCGGGCATAGCCAGGTATTTAAGGCGAACAATCCCTCACAACTGCTGGAGGTCAAAATTACTAATAAGCGTTTCGACCTCAGTGGAATAGCTTCCGATGATAAAGCTTGGTATGTCATAGCCGATAAGCCCTACAATCATTTTCTCTATGAAATTGCAATTTCAAATGAACAAGTCGTTTTGAAAGATAAAAGGAATTTGCCGGTGAGTGGTTTGATCGACCTTGAAGGGGTGGATTATGCCGGGGGAGCATTTTTTTTCTGTAACGAACGTGATTCACACGTTTATCGTTTTGATGACGGCAAATGGGAAGTCTTGAATATCGATTGGGGAGACCTGGAAAACGACCAATGGGGGAATAAAGGGCTGGAAGGAATTGCAATAGATAGTTTAAAACAAGTGATTTTTCTTGGAAAAGAAAGACAGCCTCAAAAGATTTTTGAAACAGGCATTAAGGGAGGTCCTGTTAAAGAGGTGTTTACAGAGATTAGCAGGACCAACAATTTTCATGTTTCCGATTTGAAAATGAGGGGCAAATATCTTTACATCCTGGATAGAAATAAATACAGGGTGATTAAAATAAATACCGTTAGCGAAGAAATCAGCAGCCAATTCGATTACTCAGAGGTGTTAAATTATAAAAATGAGAAGTTTTACCAACGGGCAAGATATCCGATGGCGGAAGCGCTTTTGCTTACCGAAAATCAGGTTATCATTGGTTTGGATAACAATGGGAAACGTTTTAATTCCAAAAATAAGTTTATAAAACAAGCGGGATTGAAAGGGCGAAATCCAGTAATTATTATCTTTGAACGACCTGAAGCGTTTTAAAATTTTCAGGAAATTATTTAACCGAAGAATTTACCGGGCACTATGAGACAATACCTGGATTTATTAGACAGAATACTGGATGATGGAGTAAAAAAAGATGATCGTACAGGGACAGGAACGTTGAGTGTATTCGGGCATCAGATGCGTTTTGATCTGGAAGAAGGTTTTCCTTTGCTCACTACCAAAAAGCTCCATTTGCGCTCCATTATTCATGAGCTACTTTGGTTCCTGAAAGGGGATACCAACGTTAAATACCTGCAGGATAACAATGTTAGAATATGGAATGAGTGGGCGGATGATAAGGGCGATTTAGGACATATCTATGGTTATCAGTGGCGATCATGGCCCACACCGGATGGAAAATATGTCGATCAGATAAGTCAGGTCATCGACTCCATCAAAACCAATCCAAACTCCCGGCGTCATATCGTAAGTGCTTGGAATGCAGGAGATTTAGATAATATGAATCTTCCTCCCTGCCATATTTTGTTTCAGTTTTATGTAGCCAACGGTAAGCTCTCCTGTCAGTTATACCAGCGCAGCGCTGATACTTTTTTAGGCGTTCCGTTTAATATCGCATCTTATGCCATGTTGACGATGATGATGGCCCGCGCTACCGGATTTAAAGCCGGGGAGTTTATCCATACACTGGGCGATGCTCACATTTATCTAAATCATATCGAGCAGTGCAAAACTCAACTTCAAAGGGAGCCGCGAGAACTTCCCGCAATGGTTTTAAATCCGAAAATTGAAAATATATTTGATTTTAAATATGAAGATTTTGAACTTCGCAACTACAATCCACATCCGCATATTAAAGGAAAAATATCAGTATAATGGCAAAATTATCAATAATAGCAGCAATGGACCGGAACAAAGTTATGGGGTTCAAAAATGATATTCCCTGGCATATTCCGCACGATCTGAAGCGTTTTAAAAAAATAACCTCCGGTCACACTGTCATCATGGGCAGAAGAACGTTTGAATCACTTCCGGGACCCTTGCCAAAGCGAAGGAATATTGTTATTACTTCAAAACCTGGATACAAAGCGCCCGGCGTTGAAGTAGTGAGGTCAATTGAAGATTCTATTAAAATAGCAGACAAAAAGCAGGAAAATTTTGTAGCCGGGGGATCCAGCATATATGAGCAGTTTTTGCCTTATGCTGATAAGCTGTACTTAACAGATATCAATGCTGAATTTAAAGGTGATACCTTTTTCCCTGAGATCGACTTTTCAAAGTGGAAACTGGTGGAGGAGGAACACCATGTTACAGATGACGATAAGAAAATACAATTTGCTTACAGAACTTACGTTAGAAAATAAAAAGTCCTGATGGTCAAAAAAATAATTTTTATCCTGGTGGTGGCCTTTATTTATTCGGGTTGCTCAAAGGAAGAGAATACTTCGATAAATTATAATCACTACATTTCAGCGGGTGATGAATATGTTATGTTTCAGAATCTGGTTCATGAAAACCTGAAATGGGTTTACAGAGCCACCAGGGTTGCAGATTTTGATCAGGATAACAGGGATACTATCCGCACGGTTCAGGTGATAAAGGAGCTGGATGAAGCTGATTCATCGGTCTATACGCTTGACTATACGGTAAGATGGTTTGATGCTGACGGCGTTCATAAGGACAGCACTACTACGCTCTCACTAAAAGGGGATATGCGCTCAGAGGGAGACATAGCACGGATGGACTTTGAAGGTTTTACCTTCGAGGATCGACAGCTTAAAGGCGAGGTCATTTACAAACACAGGGGTAAAGAGGAGGGCCTGGATGTAATTGACGTGACGTCTGAAGGCTTTGGTTTTAGTGATACACTGGATAATACCCATGATATTTTTATTGACCAGCAATTGAAGATTAAGAATTACCTCTCTCTTCAGGGAACTATAAAATTCCGCTTTAAAACTACCGGCATGGCCGAGGGTACGGCAAGTAGTTTTAAAGACTACTCAGCTTTCATCGCCGACACGGCAGTGCTCAGAGATTCCCTGGCATGCACACGCATAAAAAAAGGGACTGTTATTCTGGATATTGAGGAGTCTGAAGCTAAAGGAACTACTTATATTGAATTTGGAAATGGCTCGCTTGATACCTGCATCAATAAATACAGAATCAGTATTGATGACGAAAAGTATGATTTAAGAAAAAACCAGTAAGCCCGCTTTAAAACGAAAGCGATAGCCCCCTAAACCGCCTTTTCTTAAAATTTCATCCGGGCCGGCTCCGCATTATGTCTTTCGCTTTTGCTTCTTAGCTGCCGGGAAAAGGATGTTGTTGAGAAGTAACCGGTATCCCGGCGAATTAGGATGCAGGTTTAAGTCAGTTGGCGGATCGCCTATAAAATGGCGATAATCTTCCGGATCATGACCGCCGAGATAGGTCCAGAATCCTTTGCCAAACTCCCCATGTATGTAGCGAGCTTCATTCAGTGCCTTGTTTTGACCCATTATCGTGACATCAGGTTTCAGATATTTTTTGTTGAAAGCCGTGGTTTGTCCCATAAAACCTTTTATCAGGTTTTGATGATTTTGGGTGAGCATCGTTGGAACAGGGTCCCATTTTGCCGAATACTCGAATAGCTTGAAATAATCATTTTCGGGCCTTGCATTTCTGTTTTTTGTGGCGTCGATCGATGATATTTCATATTCGTGAGGATTGGTACTGATGGAAAAATCGGTAAAAGCCAGGCAGTTACTGTAATCCAATTTTTTTTGTGCGTTCGGTTCGATGGGATCTCCGTCAAACATTACATCGCATATATCTACGCCCTCTGCTGCCAGCGCCACATCGAAACTATCGGGAGCAGAACACATAGAAAACATATAGCCACCGCCCGCGATAAACTTTTTAACGCGTTTGGCAACGGCCAGTTTCATCTGGCTTACTTTTGAGAAACCCAGCTGTTGTGCCAGTTCTTCATTATGTCGCACATCTTCCTGATACCAGGCCGTATTTTTATAGGCATGCCAGAACTTGCCATACTGACCTGTAAAATCTTCGTGGTGAAGATGAAGCCAGTCGTACTTGGGCAAAACACCTTCAATTACTTCCGGATCGTAAATCACATCATAAGGAATTTCCGCATAAGTCAGCACCAGTGTTACGGCATCGTCCCATGGCTGCTTATTTTTAGGCTGGTAAACGGCTATTTCAGGAGCTTTCTGAAGCTTCACTGCATCTTTGTTAACATCCGGGTTGGCAATCTGCTGCAGTATGCTGGTAGACTGTACATCGGCTATGACCTCATACGTTACGCCCCGGGCTATGCACTCGTCCTCTATTTCGGAGTAATGCTTTGCCATAAAGCTGCCGCCGCGGTAATTTAACAGCCAGGTGACTTCTACGTCCCTTTGAAGGGTCCAATAAGAAATGCCATAAGCTTTCAGATGGTTATCCTGGGTTTCATCCATAGGTATAAGGATGTAGGCTGCCTGCGAAGGCACAGCGAAAAGAATAAAAAATAATAAAGGGGAAACTAATTTTATCAATTGGCCCGGCTTAAAATGGGGCATCATCCGTATCTTTCTGAATATTTTTAATGTCTTGATCATCTTCACTATCCTCATTCATTTTTGATTGAAACGTCAATGTTTTCTTGTTATTATCAAAATCGGAGTTTGGCTCCATTCCCTGCTGATCATGGAATTGGTCTTCAGAAACACTCTCAGGATTTTCAAACCGGGCGTAGTCTGCCATAAACCTCAGATTAATGTCTTTCAGCGCGCCATTTCTATGCTTGGCTACAATCAACTGCCCCCATCCTTTAGTTGAAAAACCGTGTTCATCCTGTTCTATTCCATAATATTCGGGACGGTAGATAAACAATACCATGTCGGCATCTTGTTCAATTGCGCCGGATTCTCTGAGGTCGGAAAGCTGGGGTCTTTTCGAACCACCGCGCGTTTCCACAGAGCGATTCAGCTGAGACAAAACTATCACCGGAACATTCAATTCCTTAGCCAGGCTTTTAAGTGAGCGCGAAATAGTTGATATCTCCTGCTCGCGGTTGCCGTTCTTATTCTCTACGCCTGTCGACATTAATTGGATGTAGTCGACAACAATCATTTGGATGTCGTGCTGCTCCTTCAGGCGCCGGCATTTAGCTCTTAATTCAAAAACCGATAAGGCGGGGGTATCATCAATAAAAATAGGCGCTTCCAGCAGGCCCTGAATTTTTGCCTGTAGTTGATCCCATTCGTAATCCTTTAGGTTTCCTTGCCGCAACCGGTCGCCGGCAATCTGGGCTTCGCTGGATATCAGACGCGTGACTAGCTGAACGGCTGACATCTCCAATGAAAATACAGCCAGGGGTCGGTTGAAATCGACAGCCGTATTTCTTGCCATTGAAAGCACAAAAGCCGTTTTACCCATACCGGGCCGCGCTGCCAACACCACCAGGTCAGATTTCTGCCAGCCTGAAGTAAGTTGGTCCAGGTTATCAAATCCGGAGGGGATTCCACGAATATGCGAATCAGACTCCTTGGCCTTCTCGATTTCGGTTATGGCTTCTTTAACAAGCGATTGCATGCTTGCATGAGAGCGCCGGAAGTTATTTTCACTCACATTAAAAAGATCCTGTTCCGCTTTATCCATCAGTTCAAACACGTCGGTGGTATCCTCATAAGCATCCCGAATCACTTCGCCTGAGATACGGATAAGTTCACGCTGAATGAACTTTTGTAAGAGTATGCGGGCATGATATTCAATATTGGCCGCCGAAGCTACTCCCTGGGTGAGTTGCGTGATATAGTATGGCCCCCCGATGATATCGAGATTCCCGTTACTTTTTAATTCGTTTGTAACGGTCAGAATATCAATTGGTTCCGACTTAGCAAAAAGGCTCTGGATGGCTTCAAAAATCTTTTGATGAGCATCTTTATAAAAAACATCCGGCTGAAGAATATCGATAACAGCAGTCAATGCATTTCTGTCAAGCATCAGGGCACCAAGCACTGCCTTTTCGATGTCTATCGCCTGCGGAGGAATTTTACCTGTTTCCAGGGTGGGCAATTGCTGCATGCTTTTATTAGCGGCAGGCCGTTGCTTATTTGACTGATTGTATCTTGGTTCATTTACGATGTCACCCATAGTTATTACAAAAATATAATTACAAAATCCCTTTTACCAGACTGTGAACAGAATTTTAAACATTCAAAAAATTAAATTACTGATTATCAGCACTTAACGAATGTGTTTTTCTGAAGGGGGAACAAAAATAGCAATTAATTATCAGAACAATCGGGCTGAGCTTTTCAATTTAAAAGCAAAACAACCTGAATTTTTATAAATAATTTACTATCAAAAGAATAAAATGACATTAAGTTTTCAACAATGCAGCTACCCATTGTTTTGTAAGGCTTGCGTGAAACGTCCTCATTTTTTTCTATAAAAAATTGAAATTTAGCTTATTATTTATTAACTTTATGGGGCATTACAAGAATTGCGAGAAGTAGGGATAGATAGCAGGGCGATAAACCCACCGGCGTTTGTGTCAGCATAAACAGGTGGGTTTATTTATGTGGTGTACACAATATGTTCTTCAGGAACAAGGGGTTCCGCATTAAAGCGGAGATATACCTGTATTGTAGCAACCACATCTTTCTGGCAGTAATTTTTAATCCGCTCCAGGTTACCCTCCTCATAGTAGACTGAAGCTACTTCACTTCCGTCAATATCATCTTTTGGAGTGGGAATATCAAACACAGCGGTAAGTAAATCAAGGGACGTGTATTTTCTGTAATTTCCAAATTTCCATAAGTCCATAGTATCTATAAACCGCACTTGCCAGGGTTTTAAAACGGCGGCGTTCAAAATATCAGGAAGCTTTATACCATTGATAACAAGACGGCGGGCTATGAAAGGGAAGTCAAATTCTTTGCCGTTATGAGCACATAAATAATTTTCTCCACCTGTAAAATAATTATTAAGCATGCCGGCAAACTCTTCAAGCATTTTATGCTCATCATCCCCATAAAATGATTTTATGCGTATTTCTCTCTGAGAGATATAGCCCACTGAGATACATACTATTTTGCCAAATTCTGAATAGAGACCTGCTTTAGAGAAAAGGTCGCCAGAGGTTTCCCTTTCGTTTTGTGATATTTTCTCTGCTTGCTTATCCCAGTTAGTCTTTAATTTTTCAGGCAATTGTTCGTACGCCTTAACAATAGGAACCGTTTCAATATCCAGGAACAGCAGATTCTCAAGCGGCAGTTGATATAGCATTTTAGTTTTTCTTAATTTTATACAAAAGTCATTATTCTATGCTGAAAATGCTAATCAGGTATATATTTTTTCTTTTTGGCTTACTTGCATTGTGGTCATGTGCCGGGGAAGATAATTTTAATCCATCTCCACAGATTCGTGTTTTAAAACCGGCAGGTGAATTGAGCGTAAATATCCCTGATAGCGTTCATCTTTCCGCTGAAATTTCAGATAGTGATACTGTCAGACGAATTACACTTAATTTACTTGATTCTGCGAAAAAGCCGGTATCAAGTCCGGTAGTTATAAAACCTGAGCGTGTTTTTTATGTTCTGGATTTTCATTTCCCGGTTACCGATACCCTACTTGAATCGGGAAAATATTTCATTCGCATTACAGCTTTCGACGGGAAAAAGGAATTTGCCAGAACTATCTCAGTCAATTTGCAAGCGGTCCCCAAACAAGTCAGGGGCTTTGTTCTTATAAGCCTTAATGGACAGGGGTTCTCCGTTGACAGATATTCCAAAGGTTTTGATCCCTTGCAAAAAAGAACATTCCGTGATGAGTATCACAGCTCAATTTATTATTCTGCTGAGCGATTGTTGTTCTTAACCGCTAAAAAAAATATTCCCCTCATAGCCCTGCACATGGATAAAATTACCACGCAGTGGCAAAAAGACTTCGTCTCTTCTTTTGACCACCACTTCCTCGACGCCATGCAGATTTCTGACAGCAGGCTTTATACAGCTTATTCCAGTGAAAATAAATTGGTAGCATACAGTTTTTCAGGAAATCCTGTTATGGAGATATTTCTGGATGGAAACTATTTTCCGGGTAAGCTTGCCTTATCGGATGAGTTTATTTTTCTGGAAAGAGTCCAGTATGGATTTTCAGACAGAAAGCTCGGACTTTTTTACAGGCAAACGGGCGGACATTCTGAAACTTACGAGCTGCCTTTCAGTGAGGTGTATTCAATAACCTCTCTTAATGCCGATAGCCTAGCCATGGTTATTAAAGAAAATAGCATGAAAGAAAATAGCATGAATAAGCTGGTATTATTTAATCATAGAAATCAGGTCTTTTCCCGTTTGAAGGACCTGGAGGGTAAACCTGTGCAATCCACTCATATGGATAACGGAGTTCTTCTCATTGCAACTTCAAAAAAATTATACAAATACAATTTTAACGACAACCGGCTTGATGAAATCTACACAGGTGCTATTAAAACCTTTCGCTATGATGATACGGAGCATCTAATTTATATTCTTACGAGCTCTGAAATGGTTTTGATAGATGCTGCTTTGGGAATAGAGGTTAATTCGTTTAATTTGCAGCAGGAAATTATAGATTTTCACTTAATGTACAACCGCTAAAATATGAACAGAAAATTAATAACCACGTCCGATGGGTCGCATACGCTTTATCTTCCGGAGATGGAAGAACATTATCACTCTACTCATGGCGCGCTGCAGGAATCTCTTCATGTATTTATTGAACGAGGCTACAGGCATTTGCGTGCAGAGATCGAACCATTAAATGTATTGGAAATTGGTTTTGGAACCGGTTTGAATGCTTTACTTACACTCGCTGAGAGTGAGAGTGAAAAGCGTAAAGTTCGTTATGTAGGAATAGAACCATATCCTTTGGAAAAAGAGATATACGAGCAACTGAATTACGGTTCGCTTGTCAATTTTAGCAATGCCGGGAACTATCTTAGGGAGATGCATGAGAAAAGCTGGAATTTTCCTAACTATATTTCAGAATATTTTGTGCTCAATAAGTTAAAAACAACTTTTGAAGAGGCTGTGCTTCGGCCTTCCATGTTCCACCTTATTTATTATGATGCATTTGCCCCCGGCAAGCAGGCTGATTTGTGGAAGGAAGAACATTTCAGGAAGTGCTACAACGCACTGAGCGGTGGGGGCGTGTTGGTAACCTATTCATCCGGGGGGCAGGTAAAGCGGGATTTAATCAGCGCCGGTTTTTCGGTCTCCAAGCTTGAAGGACCGCAGGGTAAACGCGAAATGTTAAGAGCAGAAGTGAAGTAAATTATGCCAGAACCTAAGGGATTTAATATCAGGGTATATGGAATCGTCATTGCAAAAAATCACGTGCTTTTGTCTGATGAATTTCGCCTGGGGCAGTATATGACTAAATTTCCAGGAGGAGGGCTGGAACTTGGTGAAGGAACCCTTGATTGTATACGCAGAGAGTTTAAAGAGGAATTGAATCAAGAGGTGGACTCCCTGGAACATTTTTATACTACTGATTTCTGCCAGGTTTCTAATCTTCTGGATCCACCCATGCAAATTATCAGCATCTACTACCTGGTTGGGCTTCACGCGCCTTATAAATTCAACACAACGAATATAAAATTCAACATTCCGGCGGCCGAAGGGAATCAGGCTTTCCGCTGGATGCCCCTTGATACAATCTCGCCTGAGGAGTTAACCCTCCCGATAGACAAGGTTGTTGCCGAAAAACTAAAGGCAGGGTTTAAGCGATAGTAAATTCTTTCAAATGATCTACAGGGGCTTCTGAAGTGTCCATATGGTCCACCCTGGCCCATGCCGGGCCATCATGACACCAGGCTATGAAATGGTTGATTTTAGGCTCTTCCCCTTCGGCTTCGATGTAAACGCTGCCATCAGGGTCATTTTTTACAAAACCAGCCACATCATACTTTTGGGCAGTCTTTAACGCTGCATAACGAAAGCCTACATTTTGTACCTTGCCGGTTATGCGAATATTTACGTGTTTTTTCATATTAACATTTTAATCTTTTGGTCATCATAGAGTCTACTTTGCGATAAAGCTGGAATGGCGATAGCGGACGCCATGCCACTTCGTTAAATGGCCCTCCCAAAGATATATAATAATCGATATTGGCAGAACAAAATTCCTCAATAACATGAGGGTGAAAATTAATCCCCGCTATCCAACCTTCTTCCACATCATCAAACCACTCCTGGTAATAGTCGTCTTCGCCGCTATGATAATTCATTACATTCTCTCCAATCAGAATAAATTTATTGATACCTTGCTCCAGAAGGGTCTCAATAATATTTCTTTTCAAAAACATCACATCGTTGTAAAGGCAATCGTTCCATTCCCCAATCATCTCTATTACTGAAAATCCTTCGGTATAATCGGCGTATAGAATTTTCAGATAAAGGGTATTGGAGCCAAAATAATCCCATTGGGGATGAATGAGATGATTATATACTGCATTTTCAAATTCAAATTCACTGTAATCT
This sequence comes from uncultured Bacteroidales bacterium, assembly GCA_964345255.1. Taxonomy (GTDB): domain Bacteria; phylum Bacteroidota; class Bacteroidia; order Bacteroidales; family JAIPAH01; genus JAIPAH01. The sequence goes on from CAYFQK010000012.1 coordinate 21,420, forward strand.
CTGCCATAAAATGGGGAATTCTCATCCTCGGCTGCTACGTACCAATCTCTCCAGTTATAATGTGGTTCTATTAAATGCATTATCTTTCCTCCTGTTTCTTATCTTTCTTCTTGTGCAAGGTTATAAATGCTGCAGCAAAAATGCAAGCCCATTTTTGAAGTTCTTAACTTATTTTCGATTACACTGATGATATTCGCTGTCTCAGATGTGATTAACCCGTGGGTTACCATTTTTTCTAGTAAGGGTTTAGTTTCTGTTTTTTTCTTTTAATAAACGGGCCGCCAACAATACGAAGATTATAATGCTAATCCCGATCGTAATATATTCGGTTACGAGATTTTCTTCGCTGCGGGCTATATCATGAAGGGCCATGAATACAAGAATAGCAAGGGCTATAATGATGGTGATAAATACTATTTTCTTTTCCTTTTTCATGAAGCATGAAAATACAAAAAAATCAGTCAACCGGGGCTGCTATGCGCGTAAAAAAAGGATAATTCTCACCAGATACACTGCCAGGCTTTCGGAGAATTATCCTTTTTTTATTAGCTGCTTTTTTGTTACGGCAGGAATTTTTTATCGAACAATTGCTTTGAATTAAGCAATATATCAACATATTGAGACCGCCTGTAAGCGAAAGGATCCGATACGTTTTTTCGCGACATCCTGCCTTTGAAGTCATCAAGGCTCTTGTATTTTTTTTGCGACATCCAGCTGTATATCTTGTTATTGAGCGTTTGAATGTGGTCGACCTGGTACTTATACAATGCACTAACTACCTGAATGGCATCCGCTCCTGCCAAAATCATCTTTACAGCTTCTTTGCCATGATAGATTGACTTATTAGCTATCAGCGTAGTATTTACATTACCATAGAGCAAGGCCATAAAGCGCATAGTATCCTTGTATTCTCCTTCAGGAGTTAAATAGTAAGGATGCTGCAGCTGCATGCTGTCAATATTGATATCCGATTGGAACAATTTATTGAACAGAATGACTCCTTTGGCTCCTGCTTTATCCAGCTGCTTAATGTAATTGAGCGGGTTGGAATAATTGCTACTAAGTTTGACACTTACCGGGATTTTAACAGCCTTAATCACCGCCTTGAGGGCTTTTATCTGATCTTCTTCTACCTGATGTGCCGTTTTGTCAAATTCGGTAGGGGTGTAATAAAAGTTTAGCTCAAGCCCATCAACACCTGTTTCTTCAAGTTTTTTGGCATAGTCTATCCATGTGTCGTGATTTACACAGTTTAAACTGGCAATGAGAGGAATATTGACTGCTTTTCGTATTTCTTTCACTTTTTCCAGATGATCGCGTGGCCCCGCATGTTCAATTTTGGGGAATATGTCCGTCATCTCAGCATGACGTTCATCGTCCTGCGTGAGGGCTTCATCATGTTCGTAAGCCTCAAGCTGGATCTGTTCTTCGAATAGTGATTTGAAAACAATGGCACCAGCTCCGGCCTTTTCCATTTGCTTAACAGTTTCCACTTTCTCTGTTAAGTTACTAGCTCCGGCTACTATAGGGCTTTGGAGTTCAAGGCCCATGTAAGTGGTTTTTAATTTTGTCATGTTTCGCTTTTTTAATTTTTCTTTACGAAAATAGGAGTTTTTTAAAACATAGAGGTATTCTGAACAAGAATTTTATGGAAAACAAAACCTTTATTTATATTGTTTAACACTCTCGTCCGGGAAAACGAAAATTAGCATGGAGATTTCTCGCTTCATACCGAGCGAAGCGATGAATCTCCCAGATGTTTACCGGACACCGGTGATTGTTTAATGAAATAAGTTAAGAGTAAGCTTACATCTTAAACAAACGTTAGCAAAAAGCCCTTAAATAACACTATCTTCCACCCCGGTAATTGGTTCTCGGAGGATTTTTTTAATTTAGCGGCTGATTTAACAACACAAGATTATGATAAAAATCACATTACCCGACAACTCTGTTAAAGAATACCAGGAGGGCGTTACCGCTCTCGATTTGGCCACGGATATCAGTGAAGGTCTTGCCAGGAATGTGCTGGCAGCTGAAGTAGATGGTGAAGTTATAGATTCCATGCGTCCTATTAATCACGACGCGCACGTCAAACTGCTTACGTGGGACGATGAAAAGGGAAAAGCGGCCATGTGGCATTCATCGGCACACCTGATGGCTGAAGCCGTGGAATTGCTGTATCCTGGAGTGAAATTTGGCATCGGTCCTGATATTGAAAACGGGTTTTATTACGATATAGATTTTGGAGATTACGAAATAACGGAGAGTGATTTACGAAAGATAGAGGAGAAAATGCTGGAACTGGCCCGCGAGAAACAAGAGTTCCAGAGAAGGGAAGTGCCTAAAGCCGAAGCGCTGGAGTACTACAAAGACAAGGGCGACCAGTATAAAGTGGAGTTGATCAATGAACTTGAAGATGGTAAAATATCTTTCTATCAATCCGGTTATTTCACCGATTTGTGCCGTGGGCCCCACATACCTCATACGGGCTTTATCAAAGCTGTTAAACTTACCAGTATCGCCGGAGCATACTGGCGTGGAGATGAAAAAAATAAACAGCTGACACGGATTTATGGGATTACCTTCCCGAAAAAGAAGCAGCTCAATGAGTACCTTCAAATGCTTGAAGAAGCCAAAAAGAGAGATCATCGTAAGCTTGGCAAAGAGCTGGAGATTTTTGCCTTCTCGCAAAAAGTAGGGTCCGGATTACCTCTGTGGCTGCCGAAAGGAGCGCAGTTGCGTGAACGCCTGGAGCAATATCTGAAAAAGGTGCAGCAGGAAGCCGGTTACGAACCGGTGATCAGTCCGCATATTGGAAACGTAAATCTGTACAAGACTTCCGGTCATTATGAAAAGTATGGAAAAGACTCTTTCAAACCTATTCAAACACCGGTACAGGATGAAGAATACTTTCTGAAGCCCATGAACTGTCCGCATCATTGCGAGATATACAATACCAAGCCACGCTCTTACAGGGACCTTCCGGTGCGTTACGCTGAGTTTGGTACCGTTTATCGCTATGAACAGTCCGGTGAGCTTCATGGCCTCACACGCGTGAGGGGTTTTACGCAGGATGATGCACACATTTTCTGCACCCCCGATCAGGTGAAGGATGAGTTTAAAGGAGTTATGGATATTGTAATGCGGATTTTTAAAGCATTGGATTTCAATGATTTTGTAACACAGATTTCCCTTCGTGACCCTAACAAGCCTGAAGATTATATTGGTTCGGATGATAACTGGAATAAAGCGGAAGAAGCTATCCTGGAAGTGGCAAAAGAACGGGACCTGAATTATAAAGTAGAGTACGGTGAGGCTGCTTTTTATGGACCAAAGATGGATTTCATGGTAAAAGATGCTTTGGGTCGCTCATGGCAGCTGGGAACAATACAAGTAGATTATAACCTGCCCGATCGTTTTGAACTGGAGTACGTAGGTGATGACAACCAAAAGCACCGGCCGGTGATGATTCACAGGGCTCCTTTTGGCTCAATGGAGCGATTTGTAGCTGTTTTACTGGAACATACAGCGGGTAAGTTTCCGTTATGGCTCACCCCTGAGCAAGTTATTATCCTACCAATCAGCGATAAATATAAAAATATGCCGAAAATGTTTTATCTTTGCTGAAGAATTATGATATTCGCGCCCAAATTGACGACAGGAGTGAAAAAACCAGTCGTAAAATCAGAGATGCAGAAATAAAGCACATCCCGTATATGCTGATAGTTGGAGAGCAGGAAGCTGCCGATAATTCTGTATCAGTGCGGAAACAGGGCGAAGGAGATAAGGGTAGTATGGGCAAAGAAGAATTTGCCCTTAAGATTAAGAAAGAAACAGAAGAATTGATGAGTTAGTGCTTATCTCTTCTTTGTCGTCAAAATATAAATGTTTAACTTAAAAAAAGAGAGGTAGTTATAGGAGCACCTAAGAAAAAGAAGTTCAACAGAAGGAACGCTTACAAGATTAACGAAGAAATCAGAGCGCCAATGGTGCGGGTAGTCGGTGAAAATGCCGATGCTGATATCCACGACATTAAAGAAGCTCTTGATATGGCCGAACAACAAGGCCTCGACCTGGTGGAAATATCTCCAAAAGCTAAACCACCGGTATGTCGTATCGTGGATTTTAATAAGTTCCTTTATGAGCAGAAGAAAAAGGAAAAAGAGATGAAGGCCAAGGCTTCGAAAGTGGTTGTGAAAGAAATCCGCCTCGGACCAAATACTGACGAACACGACTTTAACTTTAAAAAGAATCACGCCGAAAAGTTCCTTAATGATGGCGCTAAAGTTAAAGTGGATGTGTTTTTCAAAGGCCGTTCTATTATTCATAAAGACAAGGGTAAATATCAGCTACTCCGGTTTGCCCAGGAACTTGAAGAAGTAGGCAAGGTAGAACGGATGCCCCGTTTGGAGGGTAAAAGAATGATAATGATTTTAGCCCCGAAAAAACAATCGTAGAAAGAATAGAATAATTACAGAAGTTTAATTAAAAGCAGAGAAATGCCTAAGATGAAGACAAATTCCGGAGCCAAGAAAAGGTTTACAACAACGGCTACCGGTAAGATTAAGCGGAAGCATGCTTACAAAAGTCACATTCTGACTAAAAAGAGCAAGAAGCGTAAAAAGCGTCTGACGAAAGTAACGATGATGAATAACAGTGATGCTCGTCGCATGCGCCAGCTTATTGCAAAATAATTAATTGTTGAACTTACTGTATGCCAAAAGACTCCTGACAAAGGGAGCGCTGCAGTAAAAAAAATCAGAAAAATGCCAAGATCAGTAAACAGTGTAGCTTCAAGGGCCCGGCGAAAAAAAATAATGAAGCAAACCAAGGGCCAGTTTGGAAGACGAAAAAACGTGTGGACGGTAGCAAAGAATGCATATGAAAAAGGACAAACATATGCATACCGCGACCGGCGTCAGAAAAAAAGAGATTTCAGAAGATTATGGATTGCCCGTATTAATGCCGGTGCGCGTTTGCACGGCATGAGTTACTCAGAACTTATGGGCAAAATTCACGAAAAAGATATTCAACTCAACCGCAAGGCCCTCGCCGATTTAGCTATGAACAACCCCGAGGCGTTCAAAGCAGTGGTTGATGCTGCCAGGAAATAGGCAAAGTTTTATGCTTATGAAACGTCCTGTCGGTTGGCAGGGCGTTTTTTTTGGTTTTTAAGTTTGTGTTTTTAGGTTGGTAGGTTTGTAATTTGTTGATTTGTAATTCGTTAATTGGTAATTTGTTAATTGGTGCATTGGGCAATGAATGACAACTACATGACTATCAAAGACAATCAAATGACGATTTCAGGCAAGAAACGTATAACTATTTCCAGACGATAATTACAAGTTAACTAATCACCAATCAACTAATTAACCGTCCTCCGTTACTTTCCCTTCTGGCTTTCCTTTCTCCGTATGATTTCCTTTACCTGCCCGGTGTTAATTTTTTTACCGATGATCTTTTTTTCTTCATCCAGCAGGTAGATCACCGGTGTGGAATTGATGTCGTAAAGGTCATGGAAGTTTTTGGTATAGCTCCAGTAGCCGTAAACATTGGTCCAGGTGAGGTGGTGTTTATTGATAAAATCTTTCCATTCGCGTGTGGAAGTATCCGTACTCACGGCAAATGTGGCCAGGTTCCATTTATCTTTGTTTTTTTTGTATAACTTATGAAGTTTGGGAATCTCTTTTTTGCAGTGTCCGCAATTGCTGTCCCAGAATGCAACAATGGTATAATCCGCATTCATCTCATGCAGCGATATGGGCTTTCGTGTGCTGTCCATCATAACCAGGTTTGGGGCTTTTTTCCCGATGAGTAGGTTTTTTAACTTTTCGCCCTTCTCCACGATATTATTCACCACTTGCTTATTGAGATCGGCGGTGCGGCCTTTTTTGAAATAATTTAGGGCCAGGTGTGTAAACACCGCATCAAATCCCATCACCTTGGAGCGTTCATATTTCCTGGTGGCCTCCCAAAGCATGTATTTAAAGATTTCGGTACTGTCGGGGGCGGCATTCAGCATTTGATCAAGCGCTTTTGAAATAGAATCAGGATGCTGCGGCACGACCTTGTCAAGGTATTGCATGTAACGGTCGTGAAATAGAGGCGTTCTGAGCAACCTGCTATCCGAAAGGTCCATATTATCCCAGTAGTGATTTCTGTAGTAGCGATATTTGAAAGTGCTGTCGCTTTTGTCGTCAGGTTCCGGAACTTCAATTTCTCTGGAAGCTTTTACAAAAGCAGCTGCTAACGTTCCCTTGTTTTCTTTGATGAAGTTTTTCTGAAATGTAGCGACTTGTTCATTGATATTTTGGATTTTTTTGTTCTTGTTTTGATTCCCGGCCTGCTGATTAACCTTTTGAATGACTTTTCTCTTTTCAGTAATTTCATTGATATAATCGTAGAAAAGTTTATTTTCCTTCGATCCCTCTATCGAAATGCTTTTCAGCATATCCCCGGTATTAAAGCTAACAGAAAAGTGCTGATCCTTATTTACGAGAATATCAAGCAGCTTGTTGTTCGATTGGCCGGCAACAATATACATCCCTCCGGGCAGAGGTTTTTTGCCCTCAAAGGCAAACCTGCCGTCCGATACCACAGCAGTATCCTCTAGCAAAATCTTATCGCCGTAGTATTGGGCGAGGTAACCCACTGTGTCTGGAAAGTTATTAATCTGAAACCGGAGATTATATGCTTTCTTTTGTGCCGCTAAGGCACTGGATACTAATAAAACTGCCAGAACCAAAAAACTTCTTCTCATACCTTCCTGATTTAATGAACAAAAATACGAATTAATGCCTGAATTTCTAAGACCTGTAACGTTGCAGTAGCCCTTAGTGTTCTGCAAGTTGCTGCTGAATTTTTTTTATGGCATGAGGCTGATGAGGCCTT
>CAYFQK010000013.1:0-26272 GCA_964345255.1 uncultured Bacteroidales bacterium
CTTTAGGAGGATCCTTTGCCCCAACCTACTCTTATCGTACTACTGAAAACGATAAGCTTAACCTTTTTAATAATACCGGACAATCCACTGAAAATGATCCCAGTTCATATGAGCAGGCCGTCATCACCTATTCAACCGGCATCAATGCTCAATATGCTATGAATGATAAATGGCAGATTGAAACCGGATTGTATTACTCTAGATTCGGGCACAAAAAAGAAGCGCTTTTTGTAAAAAATAATGACCTTGACAACGGCGGGCTATATCATCTGAATACCTCAGCGGGGAAAGTAGAGGGCAGCCGGGTCCCTGAAGATGTTGCGCTGGAAATTCAGGGTTCGCACAAGCCGGGTGATAATCCGGAGGATTTCACCACTAACACTTCTGAGGATTCAAGGCTGTTTCAAAAATTTGATTACGTGGAAATACCTATGATCGTTAAATACAAAATTTACGATCAAAAAATGAATGTGAACATCATCAGCGGATTAAGCACGGGCCTATTGGTTAACAACCAGACTATACTTGAAACACCTGACCAAAGACGAAACCTTGGGGATACCAAAAATATACGCCAGGTCCTTAACAGCACCCTTTTAGGCGTTGGCTTTCAGTTTGCACTCTCGAAAAAACTGGTTATTGATTTTGAGCCCACCTTTAAATACGGCTTGCACTCCATCAACTCATCCAGCGAATTCGGTTACAAACCGTATTCCCTTGGTGTTTACTCAGGTATACAATATAGTTTTTAATCGTAAAGCCCCTTCACTTTTGGTTTCCCAGCTTTAAAAGCTTTCAGGTAAAAGGGTTCAAAATACGCGACATCCGCAAAATGCTTATCATGAAAATACTTCTCCGAAACAGGCACCATTGAGGCGGCAGAGGCAAAAATAGTATCCAGAAAGAGGGCATTTTCATGCGTAATGACATCCTTACACTTAGCAGCGCCATCGCCGCCAAAAATCACCTTGCCTTTTTCCAGGAAATCCTTATAGCTATCTTCCCCGATAATATCGGCCTGTACTTTTCGAACTTGTTGGTTTTCGCTATCAAAAAAAGCAGAATAAACCTCCATTCTTCTGGCATCTACCATAGGGCAAAACAGGGCATTTTGTTTATCCTTTTCCTTAAGCGTTGAAAGTGATGCCATAGAAAGCGCCATAGCCTTTAAGGTACTTACGGCAACAAGTGGTATATCTTTAGAATAACAAATTCCTTTAGCCGTGGAAACGCCTATGCGCAGGCCGGTATAGGAGCCCGGACCTTCGCTTACAGCTACCGCATCCAAATCATCAAAACTTACAGCGCTTTTGCGTAATAGCTCGTCAATAAAAAGGGTGATCTTTTCTGCATGCCTGTTTTGGGTATTGATCTCCATTAAATTTACTATATCGCCATCCTTTCCAAGGGAGACCGATAAAACAGCGGTTGCCGTTTCGATATTTAGTATCAGCGCCATTTATTCCTTTCGATTTTTCGTAAATACCTTCCTGCCCATTCTGACTTATAGCCGATAGGGTAAATCAGGATTGCAAAAATATAATTTTAACGGATGTGGTTAAAGAATCATTATTCCTCGTCGCCACCAAAAAGCATATCCCGCTCAACCACTTCAACAGGGTCCTTATCCTCCAGGTCGCGGGTAATTGTTCTGTAAGGCGCAGTGATTACTTTCTCATCGAGCTTCACCCCCTCTTTGATCTGGATAAACTCCTTATCCTGTATTGCTGACTCCACTTTGCGCTGATGGGCCACTCCCTCTTCCACTACAAAAAGATACTCCTGCAGCGTCTCTTCATCACTCTCGCTTTCTTTAGTGGTATCAGCTTTTGCTACCACAGCCTGTATGGGTACTGAAATAGCATCGTATACCGTTTCTGTTTGAATATCCACGCTGGCACTCATCCCAGGCCGAAAAGGAGATTTGTAAGTAGTCTTTGCCTCCATAAGATCATCGTAAGAGGATGGCAAAATTCTGACTTTGACATCAAAGTTGGTAACCTGGTCGGTAGCCGCCCCTTGTGTCGCTTTAGCAGAGGTTGCAATTTCAGTGACTATCCCTTTAAACTTCCTGTTAAAATAAGCATCCACTTCAATGAGAGCCGTATCCTTTTTGGTTACCCTGATGATGTCGTTTTCGTTCACCTCAACATTTACCTCCATTCTGTTGAGATCGGCAATACGCATAATTTCTGTCCCGGCAGAAAACTGTGAGGCACCGGTAACCCGCTCTCCTACTTCCACATTGAGCCGCGATATCGTTCCCGAATTCGGCGCATAAATAGCCGTCCGGTTCAGATTTTCCTGTGCTTCCTGGAGGCTGGCCCTGGCGCTCATCACATTAAATTCAGAGGCTTTGAGGTTTTGTTCTGCTGCCGTTACTTCTGCTTTAGCTTCCCGGTAGGCTGCCTGAATCTCATCATAGGCTGCCTGGGATATAACTTCCTGCTCAAAGAGTTGCTTCTGCCGGTTAAACTGGTTTTTGATTTTCTCAAGCCTGGCTTTGGCCTGGGCTAAACGGGCCTTTGCATTGGCCATATTGGCTTTTTGGGTGTTGAGGTTGGCTTCTGCCCTCTCAAAGTTGGACTGATAAATTTCAGGATCGATCTTGGCTAAAAAATCTCCTTTTTTCACCTCATTCCCTTCTTTTACCCCTAGCTCAACAACTTCTCCTGATATATAAGGCGTGATATTCACCTCTATCTCCGGCTGAATTTTTCCATTAGCTGATACCATTTGAGTGATATCTCTTTTTTGTGCTTTTTCTACCGATACCTTGGTGGCATGGGTCTTTCCTATCCAGCCCTGTTTTTTGCCTGTAATGAGAACCACGAGCAGTATTACGACAATCCCGGAAATAATTAGTACCTGTTTTCTTTTCATCAGATGGGTATTTTAAGATTAAAAAAGGTTGCAATCTGTAAAACAAACTGCAACCTCAAAATTAATAAAGTTCAAGATATGAAAAGGATTTATTTTTTAATTCTTATGGGTTTGCCCAGATAAAAGTCCAGGACGGTTCGGGTGAAAACAAACTGATATTTCGCATTCAGTAACTGACTGCGGGCGTTGGTGAATTCCTTTTTGGCGTCGTTATATTCCACGGAATTCAACATGCCGACATTAAATTTCTTTTCCGCATATTTAAATGCCTCCCTGGTAGCTTCTACACGCTGCAATGACGAATTATAGTTCTTTCTTGCAGCTTTAGCGTCGGTATAAGCAGATTCAATAGTTTTGCGCAAATTTTGCTTTTCCTGCCGGAGTTGATACTCAGCCTGTTTCCTTTGCAACTTGGCCCTTGAGATACTGTTGCGCTGTCGCCAGTTATTAAAAATAGGTATGTTAAGCGAGAGGCTCACGCTTCTACCCAGATTCTCATCCAACTGATCGATGAAAGCTTGTGTTTTATAGTCCTCCACCAGCTGCTGCATGGCAAAAACAGCCTCTCCTGCCTCTGTATATCCCACTTCTATTTCCTGCATCCTGACATCCTGAGGGATTTTTGTGGATTCGGAATACCCTGAACTTATCGAGCCACTCAAAGAGAGTGTGGGGCTCAGTCCGCCTTTCCGGATCGCCAGATTCTTCTCATTGACTTTTACGTTAACTTCTGCATTTTTAATTTGAGGCTGATGCTCAAGGGCATAGTTATATATAGCCTCTATAGACTCAAAAGTATCCATTCCCTCACTTAAGGCAATCTCAGGACGCTCAATTTTAAAATCGCGCGTGCTCTTAAGATCCAAAAGCTGCGAAAGATTCAGATAAGCAAGGTCCAGATTGTTTTGTGCCTGCACCAACTGTGCCTCTTCGTTTGAAGCTTGCGCTTTAATATTCAACAGATCCCCCTTAGCCAGTGTGCCGGCCTCCACAAGCTTTCTGGTCCTTTCAACTTGCTGTTGAGTTATTTCCAGCTGATTTTTCGCTATCTCCAAATCTTCCCGCGCAAAAAGGACCTGTAAATACTGATTGGCAATCTGTACTGAAATATCTTCCAGAAGTTTATCATATGCATATTTTGCGGCTTCATATTCCAGCTTGTTCATTTTAATGTTATTCAAATACTGAAAGCCATCAAATAGGGTGACGCGGGCTTCGCCACTAAAACCTGCCTGCAAAACACTTTTAGTGGCGAATTGATTAGTAAAGGGGTCGACCGACTTCCCCCATCGATTCGAGCCATAAACATTACCGTTGAGTGAGGGGAGTAGATCCAGCTTACTTTGTTCAACATCTATTTTACGGTTTTCCAGATCAAGTGATTGTTGTTGTACCTGAATATTGTTTTTATGAGCGTAGTCGATGCAGTCTTTCAGACTCCACACTTCCTGACTTTGTGTGCTTCCTGCGGCAAGAAAAAATAAACCCGCCAGCATAATAATCCAATGTTTGCGCATAAGTGTTGCTTATTTAAATTTTACTCTGATACAAAAATATTGTGCCAGTTTCTTTAATGTTTTTTTAATCAAACGATTACATCTTAACCCGGGACAGAAACCGTGTACGTAAACGCCCAGCCGTTGTTCGCTGGTGAACGCTAATGTCCGGTATCAAAATTAGAATTTATTTTGCAAACTAAATCATTCATTTCTCTAACATCTTAGCGAGAAAATCCTATAACGGTTAAAATATGGTGGGCTGAACCCAAGCGGGAATTTCAACACAGCGCAATGGAACTGCTGGATATACGAAAGAAAAAGTCAGATCCCGGGTGGATTGATACCTACGAATATATGGTCACCCATAAATCGTGGTGGGACACGGTAGATTTTATCAGCGCCAAACTCATGGGCCATCATTTTAAGGCCTGGCCTTCCATGATTCAAGTATGCATCCCCAAATGGATGGATTCCGAAAATATCTGGCTGCAGCGAAGTGCGCTGCTTTTTTAACTCAAGTATAAAGAGGACACCGATTGGGAGTTACTGAAATATTTGATAGAACGCCTTAAGCATTCCGATGAGTTTTTTATTCGCAAAGCCATTGGCCGGGTGCTCCGGGAATATTCCAAAACCTATCCCGATCGGGTTGCAGGTTTTGTTGAAGAAGCCAGCCTTTCAGGATTAAGCAGAAGGGAGGCCTTGAAGGCGGTAAATAAACAAAAATAAAAAGAGCCGGAAGATTTCCGGCTCTTTTTATTTTAAGCATTTGCTACGGAAGGCCTGATTATTTCTTAATAACCTTGAAAGAGGCTGTTCGCTCCATATCCTCAAAATAAAGCTCAACAAAGTAAACCCCTTCCGAAAGATGATGCAAACTAAGTTGCTGCACGGGGGCTTTTCCGGCAGTAGTCACCAAACGCCCTGAGCGGTTATACACATTGGCTTTTACAGGATACTCGTTCTTTTCTGATTCCAGATAAAGCATTCCGGAAGTAGGGTTCGGGTACATTCTGAAACCGGCAAGCTCATTTTCTCCGATAGCGGATTCTTCTTCAATGGTGAAGGTAGAAGTGTAAGACTCACTCACCACATTGCCCTGCCCATCGGCTACCATGTTGCCTTTGAGTTTCACATAATATTCGCTTTCAGGAATCAAAGTATCGGGCATAATGGTGATGACTTCTTTCCACATGTCGATAGCTGCCGTATACTCAACAGCTTCTCCATCTTCACCACCTTTTTTAAATTCCAGGATATCGGGCAAATCATAAACGGTTAGCGTTTCGCCATTTTCTTTATCGACGGGTTCACTAAAGGTGATTTTAATAGTAGAAGCGTTGGGCACTTCTGTTGCTCCATCTTCAGGTGATATACTCACACCAGGTGCATTGTTGTCTTCTACAAAACCTTTAAGATACACTTGTTTAGCGATTCTCTTGCGCAAAGTGTCGTTCCAGTGCGTATCATAATTCAGCGTCAGCACATCATTTAATTGCCCCTCTTCATCCTGGGGAAAGAAATTAACTGTTAAATTCTTCGAATCATTGGCCGGAATGGTCATCGGTAGTGAGGTAGCTACCGAATAAGATTCGAGGTGATTATGTGCACTACTGATTTCAATCTCATAATCCGCATTATTCTGAATTTGGATGATTCGGGGAATTTCGGTGTAACCGGTAAAAGTTCCGTAGTCGAGGGTGTCAGCGCTGATTTCGAAAAGGTCGGTTTCCCAGTCAGCTCTTAAAGCCCTGTAATTGACCACGGAGTTGGGTACAAGACCTTCCCAGGTTTTTTCCTTATCGTAAGTGACCTCGGTAAATACCACAGGGGAAGTAAAACCCCAACAAATAATCGTATTTCCGTTAGCTAATCTCCTGGAACTACCTGTTGCAAAACCAAACACCAAAGGATCATTTGAATAGCTCCAGATTTTCTCGGCAGTCATGTTATCGGTATCCAGCGAATACTCCAGGGATTGGGAAAACGGTGGAGAATGCCAGTTACCATTGTCATAGAGTGTATAATTTCCATTCTCCAGGATTTTTATATCATGTTGATGATAAAATCCCATTGTGTCATTAATCAATTCGAATTGGTTTTGCTTGGCATTTAAGCCAAACCGCCACATTATTTCACCGGTAATTCTGTCAATTTTGGTTATTTCATCCATGTGGCGGTTTGAAAGTAAAAGATTTCCATCATGATCAATTTCCATAGCATTTGCATGTACATAATCAATCGACCCTGCTGTTAAATCTATATGCTCGGAAGCATCTGTAATTTCATAATTGTTCCAGCTTTCCCACTGAAAGACGAGGTTTCCTTCCTCATCAAATTCCTGAATTACCAAACCTGTGACCGTTGCATTTGGATCGCCCCCTTCAACTACAGTATCCATAGCTACAGGTTGCGGGTCATAAGCAAACAAAATATGACCTCCATCTTCAAAATAAACTAAATCATGGAAATCTACGTAGTAACCCTCCATGAGAAGTGTATCGGTGATATGGTAGGATTTATCCATTAATAAATATTTATTTACCGATGGACTCCCATAGATGCTTTCACAATAAGCTACTGTGCTGTCGTTAATTTTTCTAAAGTCTCTGCCTGAATGAATGGTTTCCATATAAAAAACCGGGGTTCCATAATTATCAGAGGCCACTAAATAAGCATCATAATCACTATCACCAAACCCACTCGGGGTATAAAAAATTTTGCCCTGTGATGGATTATTGAACTCAGCAACAGTAAGTGGTGGGTAATTATCAGGGAAACCCATTTCTTTTGCATTTCCGGTAGATTTTGTAGATGAACTGGTCTTGCTGTCAAAATGCTCTTTTCTCTGCAGGAGTTGTTTTTCATGTTGATTTTTATAATACTCTTTTATAAGATGCTCATTATCAGCGGGTGCAGTTCTAAAAGAAAAAGAAGTCTTGCTCAAAGTTTTTCCGTCAATTGTCTGAATACCTGCCTCAACAGATACTGTGATTTTCTCATCATACTTAAAACTAACTGAGGGATCAAACAGCATCGTTTTTCCATCCGCAGAAAACTTCATCATACCGGAAATCTCCCCACTCTTTGTTCCCTCCAGGGTAATCATCGAAGGTTTGGCACTGGATTCATCAAAAGTCGCTCCTGCTTTAAAAAGAAGCGTTTGTTCCGGTTGAATGAACCTGGCCCCGGGTTTGGGAGATGTATAAATGAAATCTCCTTTTTTCTGGGCAGTCGCGGCTATGGTCACTAATAGCAACATAACCGCTAAAATCTGTGAAAAAGTAAACGTTAATTTCATATTAGTTGATTTTTAGGTGTTATTTATTTCATTGATATATTTCATAGAAACTTAAACCCGCTTAATAGTTGCGTTATGAACTGCGATTTAGGCATGTAAAAAGACATGTTCTTTTAATAGGAATCATTTAATGCCTTTATTTATTAAAGTTCTTGCCAACTATCAAATGTAGAAAAATTTTTCAATGATGTGATCGTGCTGCTAATTTATATACGTAGAACCCGATTTCTGCATATTTTTGTTATTAATAAAACCAATAGTTATGCTTAAAAAATCTTTATTATCCCTGATTTTGTTGATCCCTGTTCTGACTTTTACCCAGGTATTGAATGCAGATAAATACCAATATCTACTGCCCTCGCCAAATGCCGATATGGTAACCATAGAGCACAATATTGCTATCAGGCAGGGCGCTTTGCTGAAAGAAAGTATCATTGATTCTTTCGAGGCGAAGGTTTTCGATTCCAATGGAAAAAATTATGCAGGGGAGTGGACGCTATCAGACGATAAAAAAACATTGGTGTTTAATCACCATGAACCCTTCAGACCCGGAGAAAAAATCACCGTGTTTCTCAAACAATTAAATCCCGGTGAAGGCACCATCCTTCCTGAATTGCGATATTCGTTCCAAACGCGCAAGAAAAAAATTCCCAGAGCTCCACGAAAGTCACCGGAAAACTCTTATTCCATCCCCCTGAAGCACCAGCCCGAATACACTAAACCTTATCCCAAAACCGAAAAACGTGACATCCCCGATGAATTTCCGGATATAGAAGTAACGGTTAGCGATAATCCGCTGCCGGGTTACATTTTTGCCGGACCTTTCGGGGCCTGGGGAATGTTTGAAGACCAGGTGCCTTACCTGGCCATTCTCGACAATACCGGGTATCCGGTTTACTACAAAAAACTGGAAAAAGCCGGTCAGGATTTTAAAATGCACCCCACCGGGAAAATATCATACTACACGGGCGGGTCGGTAAGAAAGCATGTGGTGATGAACCAAAAGATGGAAATCATCGATGAGTATGGTTGTCAGAATGGGTATTCAACCGATTTCCACGACTTCCTGCTGCTTGAAAACGGCCATGCGCTCGTTCTCGGTTATGATGACAGGGTGGTAGACATGGACACGGTAGTGGAAGGCGGACACGAGGGAGTGACTGTAAGGGGTGCTCTTATTCAGGAACTTGACAGTGATAAAAACGTAATTTTCGAATGGTCGAGCTGGGATAGCTTCCGGATTACCGATGCCATAGATTATGTGAGTTTGGAACACTCATCATTTATCGATTATGTTCACGCCAATGCTATTGAACCCACTCCTGACGGTGGTATTCTGGTTTCGTGCAGAAACATGAGTGAAATAACAAAAATAGACAAAGCCACAGGAGAAATAGTATGGCGCCTTGGGGGCGAAAATGATCAGTTTCAATATGTAAATGATACCCTCGGATTTTCGGCGCAGCATGATATCCGTTATCACGGCAATGATACGTACAGCTTATTTGACAATGGCTGGAACAACACTAACAATCAGTTTTCCAGCGCTGTTGAGTATCAAATCCATGAAGAAGCATTAACCGCTACACAAACCAAACGCCTCAGGAGTCAGCCCGGCGACATCTACGGCCACATCATGGGCAACGCGCAATACATCGACAGCGGCAGAACAATCGTTGGATGGGGCAGTGGAATCCCCAACATCACCGAATTCAAAGCCGATGGTTCTAAAACACTGGAATTCTCTTTTGAAGCCATAAATTACAGGGCCTTCAAATACGATTTCCAGCAAACCCGGTTTTACCCTTCCACCGATTCACTGGACTTTGGTTATATTCAGATGAATGAAACTGCGCAGAAAAAAATTACAATGATCAACAATTCCTATGAGCCAATAGAAATCAACACTGTTCACTTTCGCTCAAATAAATTTTACTTGGCAACAAATCTTCCCATCACTCTGGAGGCAGAAGAATCAAAAGAAATTATTATTGAATTTCAACCTAACGGAAACCAGGGCCTTTATACGGATATAATAACTCTGAGCCAGGACATTTCGGAAGGAGACAACGCGGAGCGTTTATCACGCCAAATTCATCTTAACGGGTACGCCTCCGAAACGGATGGTATTCAAGAGAATCAGCTCCATTTTATAGAAATTTTTCCCAACCCTGCTTCAGAATTTATCACCATCAAAAACAATGAAGAGCCACTGGAAATAGCCATCAATTTAAAATCCACTGATGGGAAAACTATGCTAAGAAAAAATACAGTCTTATCCGGCATTTTAAAAATCGGGCTATCACAAATCCCTTCGGGAATCTATATTCTTGAATTAAAGGAAGAAAAGCAATCGGTCAACCGGGTCCTGAGGAAAAAACTGGTCGTTAAGTAAAAAAGGAGGCGAATCTCAGGGCCTCCTTTTTATGATATTACAAATTATGCATTTTTAGTAATCAGCTTAAAGCCAATGCCATGCACGTTGATTAATTCAATATCAGGATCGTCTTTCAGGTATTTTCTCAATTTGGCGATGTAGACGTCCATGCTTCGGGCATTAAAGTAACTATCGTCGTGCCAGATTTTCTTCAATGCTTCACTTCTATCCAGGGTATCATTCGCATTGAGGGCAAGAAGCCTCAACAAATCTGATTCCTTAGAGGTGAGTTTATATTCCGTGTCATTGATTTTAAGGAGCTGGCGATCGTAATCAAAATCAAATTTTCCGATTTTAAACTGGCGCTGATCATCTGAAATTTCCTCTTTTTCTGCAATCCTTCTTAATATGGCTTCCATTCTTGCTAACAATTCTTCCATGGAAAACGGTTTCGTAATATAATCGTCAGCCCCGATATTAAAACCTTTAAGTTTGTCCTCCTGGAGTGATTTTGCTGTAAGAAATAACATAGGAATTTCTTTGTTATTCTCCCTGATTTTTTCGGCAAGGGTAAATCCATCCATTACAGGCATCATCACATCAATAATAGTAAAACTAAAATCTTCGCTGCTGTAAGCTTCCCAGGCTTCCTTGCCGTTAACATAAAGCTTGGTTTCATAGCCTTTAGCGATAAGGTAGTTTTTCAGAATATTGCCAAGGTTTTTATCATCCTCGGCCAGCAATACTTTTACCTCTGATTTTTCCATGTCCGGTATTATTTATTATAAGGAAGATAAATTCTGAAGATTGACCCTTTGTTCGGCTCACTCTCCAGGGTTATTTTTCCTCCATGTTTTTCGACTATAAATTTAACATAACTTAAGCCCAAACCAAAACCTTTTACATCATGTAAATTCCCCGTATGCACCCGGTATAATTTATCAAAAATTTTCTTTTGATCGGATTTGCTGATGCCCACGCCATTATCCGAAATACTAAGGACAATTTGATCAAGGGTATTCATAGTTGCTACCTCTATTACTGGTTTCTTCGGCGTGTATTTATTCGCATTATCGAGCAAATTATTTAAAACATTCAGCAAATGATCATGATCAGCCGTCAATGTGGTTTGCGTGGCTTTCAAATCTTTTTTAATGACCCCGTCTTTAATCTCCACCTGCATCCGGTTGATATTAATTGCTTCGTCAATCAGCTGATGAATATCCACCGTTTCTTCCTTAAGTTTGGTCTCTTCTTTTTCAATTATGGCTGTTTGAAGTATTTTTTCCGCTAAAGCTCCCAACCGCTTGTTTTCTTCACTAATTACCTGGATATAGCTTGAGTATAGCTCTTCCGATTTTTTGATATCCTTATCACTAAGCGCTTCACAGGCTAAAGAAACTGTTGAAACCGGTGTTTTAAACTCGTGAGTCATGTTGTTGATGAAATCATTTTTCATTTCGGCTACTTTCCGTTGTTTAACGATGGTATTGATCGTAAACACGAAAAGCAATATAATAAGGATGATCAGCACCACCGAAACGATGAGCATTCCAGCCATCTGCGTCAACAAAAACCTTTGCTGCCCGGGAAAGTAAAGCATCAGGTATTCGGGACTCATAAAAATCTCACTGGGATAAAGCTTAAAAGTCATTCCTTCGCTCTTAAGCTTTTCAGGGTCAGGATTTCCTTTGGTGAGGACCATCTTTTCCCGGCCTGTACTATACACCCCAAATTGGTAATCTATATCAAGTCCTTTGAGACTCAGTTCATGCCTTATCAGCGAATCAAGAAACTTTTTTGAAATACGTTTTTCTATGGGTTCGCGCCGCCCCAAACTAAAAAGATCTTCAAAAACATCAGTAACCATGTAGGACTTTTGCATCAGCTGCTTAAACTGATCATTCAGATTTTCAATGGCATCACGGGGCACAGAGGGATTCACACTTATTTGTGATTGAAGGCTCAATCGCTTACCTCTGTTATCATGCTCACTAAAAGAGGTGTCAAGGCGTTTGACAATCTGGCCGCTTGCATCGCGCGTGATTTCTATTCGGACATTTTTTCCGCTGAAATTAAGCGTGCTATCGGGAGTCCCTGTTGCCCATGGGATTGAGTCCAATTCTTTTAAAAATAAGTACGTAATGGAGTCCATGGTATTAATAAACGAAGAACCACCCTTAGGTTGATGATACATACGCTGGCGTATGCGGTTAGCAGTTTCTATGCGCTCAAGCTTGTGAACCACACTCGACATCGCTTCATCAACACTCCTCCTAAAACTCGCCTCGCGCATGTTTGCCGCCCCCCGTATCCAGTATAACTGCATGCCAACCAATCCCAGAAGAACGATTGCAGTTAAAACGGTGATTAGTATTGTGAGCCTCCGGTTCATATCAAAAGCAAAAATACACAGAAGAAAAACTTATTAGCCCCTGTTTAACAATTATTAACGTTTGTTGTATTAACTTAACATCAGTGGTAATCAGTTCACTGTATCTTTGCAAATGTAGTTCTCAACATTTTTATGTAGTTTTAAGAAAAGCGAAATTCCCCTGCAGTCTTCAGGGGCATTTCCCTTTTCTTTTGAGTGAAAAAACACATGTAGCTTTTTATTAATGAAAATTGAACAAAAACAATAGTTGTTTATTGAAATATGTAAATGTGTTTAACGGCGCAAAAGTTTAGATAATAAAAGCACTAATTTTCTCATAGATTAGGTTAAGTTGGTTTTTGGTTAAGTGTGGTAAAATTAAGTTTGCCACACTTTTTTTGTGCTTATTATGTAAGTATCTTTGCAGCCGTAATCATAAACCGCAGATAAATGGTTAAAATAGACGTTTCTAACACGTATAACTTTATTTCTGAAGAAGACATTATAAGCCATGAACCCAAAGTTCAGGATTTATATAAAAAGATTTTTGAAAAAACAGGTGAAGGCAGTGACTTCCTGGGATGGACCAGTTTGCCATCCGACATAATCAATTCAGAACTGGTTGAGGATATCAACAAGACGGCGCAAAAGCTGCGTCGCAAATCTGAAATATTTGTGGTAATCGGGATAGGAGGCTCCTACCTGGGAGCAAGGGCAGTAATTGAAGCATTAACTCACAATTTCACAGCCTTTACAAAAGATGGCAAGTATCCCGAAATTCTCTATGCCGGTAACCAGATAAGCGAAGACTATTTGTCGGAATTGCTGGAGGTTCTTGACGAAAAAGACTATTCTCTTACTGTTATCTCAAAATCCGGGACCACCACAGAGCCAGCCATTGCCTTCAGAATCATAAAAGAACACCTTGAAGAAAAATACGGACCTAAGGAAGCTAAAGAGCGCATTGTAGCTATTACTGATAAAGAAAAAGGCGCTTTGAAACAGCTCGCCAATGAAAAGGGCTACAAAACATTTGATGTTCCTGACGATGTAGGGGGACGCTACTCGGTGCTTACCCCTGTAGGCTTGTTGCCTATTGCTATGGCAGGTATAGATATAAATAAATTACTTGAAGGGGCGCACTCCATGCAGCAATTTTCAGCAACCCAAAAATCACTGATGGAAGATCCTGTTGCGAAATATGCTGTAACACGGAATGTGCTGTACAGCATTGGAAAGCCTATTGAGATGCTGGTGAATTATCAGCCTAAACTGCATTACTTTACGGAATGGTGGAAACAACTTTACGCGGAAAGTGAAGGGAAACAACAGCGAGGAATATTTCCGGCAGGAGCAAGCTTCACTACAGATCTGCACTCACTCGGTCAATACGTACAGGAAGGTTTACGAATTCTTTTTGAAACAGTAGTGACCGTAGAGAAACCCGGGCGAAAATTGTCCATCCCCAAGCAAAAAGACAATCTGGATAAACTGAATTACCTTGCCGGCAAGCGCATTGAAGACGTAAACAAGATGGTTGAACTGGGAACTATCCTGGCCCATGTCGATGGCGGAGTACCCAACATTAGAATCAGCATACCGGAATTGAATGAATATTACCTGGGGCAGCTCATATACTTTTTTGAGATGGCGTGTGCCCTTTCAGGATATTTTTTGGAAGTCAATCCGTTTAACCAACCCGGCGTGGAAGCCTACAAGAAAAACATGTTTGCTTTGCTCGGGCGCCCCGGATTTGAAAAAGAAACCCAGGAAATCCAAAAGAGGTTGAAGAATCAATAGCCTTCCATTAAACCCGGCAGCTGATGGCCATCTTGCATTACTTTTGTCGTTATAAAAAACCAGAAGCGTATGAAATCATTTTTGGAGCTTGTAAAGCATCGTCAAAGCATGCGAAAATATACAGAAACACCTGTCCCACGCGAAGACATACTAAAATGCATAGAAGCTGCGCGCCTTGCTCCCTCGGCCAGTAACTCCCAGCCATGGAAATTTATTATTGTCGATGAACCGGACCTTAAAGACCAAATCGCCAAACTTACTTACGACAAAGTCATCAAGTTTAACAAGTTTGCCGACAAAGCCCCGGCCATTGTAGTTATTACCCTCGAAAAAGCCAAAACCATTACACGGCTGGGCAGAGCCATTAAAAAGAAAGAATGGCCCTTGATTGACATCGGAATTGCTGCCGAACACTTTTGCCTGCAAGCCGATCAAATGGGATTGGGTACCTGCATGATCGGTTGGTTTTATGAGAAGAAAGCCAAAGAATTGCTTCATGTCCCCGAAGAACGTAGCATTGCGCTAATGATAAGTGTGGGTTATCCCCCGGAAAATTACCGCATCAGAGAAAAGCGAAGGAAAACTCTTGAGGAGATTACTTCTTATAATTCGTATTAAAAATTCTTTCTTCAATATGAGGTCGTCTGGGCATTCGATAAAAGACGCTTTAATGTAAATTATAAGATTTCAGTCGCTGCGCGCTATCGTTTTGTCATTTTTCTTTTTCCACTCTATCCTTTTAAAGGTCGCTTTAAATGAAACTAAAAGCCTCCTCATTTTCCGTAAAAAGCCTTCTAAAAATCAAAACTCCGCTGAAACGACCTCCTCAAATTTTGGCCCTAATAGTAAGGTTTTATATTTTTACCCCGGATAAAAAAACCGAATATCATGAAAAAATATGTATTGCTCCTGCTGGCCGGAGTTATTTTAAGTTCCTGCGCTAAAGATATTGTTATCAGTTATGATTCTGAGACTAAAAAAACCGGGGATGTCTTAATTAAGCCCGATAAACCTCTTATGAGAACCAATTTGTCACTGAACGACAAACTGATGTTTGAAAATAAAGCGGTTAAAAGCATCAAGCTTGAAGGTTTGCCGGTGGGGCCTCATAAAATCGATTTAACCAGTAACTGCGTTATCTACAAGGAAAAACCGGACATCACCTACGAAACTGTTGTAAGAGAAAACAAAACACAGGAAAAGAAGATGGACACTCCAGCTTTTTCAAACGGGGTATATGTTGCAGGTGCCGTAATCATAATTACGCCGGTACTGCTGCTTTCCTTCTGAATAACAAAATTCGCATTGATTGGGCATTGGAAAGATTCCCTCCTAATCCGGCCTCGCGGATGCTGCGGGAACTTTTTTAAAAAACCTGCCTTCCAATTCACGTTACCTGAATCTCAATTTATATTTACATTTGACAAACCAAACCAACAAATTAACAGTTATGAGAACGTTTAAAGTCTTTTGGCTGATAGCTTTGATATTTATAACATCAGTTAAGTTAAATGCCGGAAAAATGGAAAAACAAGTGATAACCAAAGAAACGCAAACCGAAATCATCAACAAATTGCTCAAAAAACATGGCGACCAGGAAGCATTTCGAATTGAACGCGGTGTTAAACAAGCAGCTTCGCTCTGGCGCGATTCAGAAGGCACAGAGCAGGACTTTAAATCATTCTGTTCAGCGCATTATACGCCAAAGGGGGAAAAACTGGACGAAATGTTTGATAAAATTTCCCGGAACATGGAAGTTCTTTGGGGCAAATTCCATGAGATGGACGTCTTGCTGAAAGAACCCTTGCATCTTAATGGCCCGCCAGTAACAAGCCTGGATATGATGTTCGGAAGCTACAGTCCGGGCGCACACCTAACCGAAGACCTCTACCGCAATAAAATCGCATTGCTTACGGCCCTTAACTTTCCCTACTATTCACTTGAAGAAAAATCAGCAAAAGGACAGAAATGGAGCCGTAAAAAATGGGCTTACGCCCGGCTGGGAGACCTTTTTACTTCCAGGGTGCCGGCACAGCTCAAGCAGGAAGCCTCAGCTACGCTCACACAAGCTGATGCTTACATCTCCGACTATAATATTTACATGGGGAACCTGGTCAACAAGGAAAAAGAGACTCCCTTTCCTGAGGACCTAAAGCTTATCACTCACTGGGGACTCAGGGATGAGTTGAAATCTCAGTATGCAAACAAAAAGAACGGTCTGAAAAAGCAAGAATTGATCTACCAGGTTATGCGACGCATCATCGACCAGAGTATCCCTGAAAAGGTCATAAACAACAACGATTACCAGTGGAATCCATACACTAATAAAGTATTTAAGAATGGAAAAGAAATTTCGGCTGACAGCGAGCCAAACACTCGCTATGCAACACTGCTAAAGAATTTCAGGGTCATGAAAAAAGAAGACCCCTACTACCCGAACTACGAAAGCTTTATAGAGCGAAAGTTTGAGGGCGACTATGAACTCTCGCAGCAGGAGGTAGAAAATCTTTTCAAAGAATTCGTCTCTTCTCCGGTTATTCGCAAAACCGGCAAGCTTATCAGCAAACGCCTGGGCCGTGATCTAAGACCTTTTGACATCTGGTACGATGGCTTTAAAGCCCGCAGCGGCGTATCGGAAGATAAGCTGGATGAGCTCCTGAATAAAAAGTATCCAACCCCGGAAACGTTCGAAAAAGATTTACCCAATATCCTGGCAAAGCTTGGTTTTAGTGAGGAAAAAGCCATGCAACTGGCTTCCAAAATCGTAGTTGATCCCGCCCGCGGGGCCGGCCACGCCTGGGGCGCCGAAATGCGATCAGATGTTTCACACCTTCGAACGCGCGTGGGGGATGATGGCATGAACTACAAAGGCTATAATATCGCCATCCACGAATTCGGCCATAATGTAGAGCAAACCATCAGCCTGCACAACGTTGATTACTACTTGCTCAATGGTGTTCCCAACACGGCTTTCACCGAAGCCCTGGCCTTTATGTTCCAGAAACGCGATTTGCAGCTCCTGGGAATGGGAGGAAACAATCCGGATATGAAGCATCTGCGGGCACTTGATAAGCTATGGTCTGCCTACGAAATCATGGGTGTTTCGCTGGTGGATATGCAGGTCTGGAAATGGTTGTACGATCACCCCGATGCAACACCGGCCGAACTGAATCAGGCGGTTACCCGTATTGCTAAAGAAGTATGGAATAACTATTATGCAGATGTGCTGGGAACAAAAGATTCGCCCATCCTTGCCGTCTATTCGCATATGATTGATAATCCGCTCTATCTTGCGGCTTATCCTTTAGGTATGCTTATCGATTTTCAAATAGAGGAGCAACTTACTGATAAAAACTTCGCTGAAGAAGTTCTTCGAATATACCAGCTTGGCAGACTCACTCCACAGATTTGGATGAAGCAAGCCGTTGGGGAAGAAATTTCTGTCGAACCATTGCTTAAGGCTTCAGAGAAAGCGGTGGAGAAACTTTAATAAGCTCAGCTAAACTACTGAAAATGAAAATTAAGCAGTTGGCAATGAAACAAAAAGAAACTCATTCCTGATTTTATTGCTAACTGCTATTTGCTGATTCATCTTTATATCCCCGCCAGCATTTCTTCAATTACCTTTGGGTAATGTTCGTATTCCAGCTTATGTATTTTTTCAGCCAATGATTCTGGTGTTTCATCCACAGAAACCTCACATTTATGCTGATAGATGATTTCGCCCTCGTCGTATTGTTCGTTAACGTAGTGAATAGTTATCCCACTCTCTTTTTCTTTATTTTCTATAACGGCCCGGTGAACTTTTAAACCATACATTCCTTTGCCCCCGTACCCGGGAAGCAGTGCCGGATGAATATTTATTATCTTTTCGCGGTATTCCCTGATCAGGAATTCGGGAATCAGCCACATAAAACCCGCCAGGGCAATAAAGTCCACTTCAAAATCACGCAAATCTCTCAGCACACGCCGCGTATCATAAAAGTCTTCACGATTAAAAACCACCGTGGGGATCCCGTAGCGCCTGACTTTTTCTATAACAGGCGCATCAGGTTTGTTACAAAACACTGCCGCCACCATTACACTTTCACTATAGAAAAACTGTTTGATAATATTCTCTGCGTTTGTCCCGTTTCCGGAAGCAAATATTGCTATACGTCTCATTTAATTCACTTTTTTAATCCTTTAAGTAAAAAATCCTTCCAATTATGTCCTTTGGTTAAAGGAAATCTTTTATTTTAGCGCATTGAACGAATGGCAAAATTAATCAATTAATAATTAATTATTTATACAGCTGAAAATGAAATATTTTTAAATTTTTCTTTGTTTTTAATCGCATAAATTTATTTCTTTGCAGCCTGTTAATCAAAAAAAAGAAGAAAAATGTCTGATATCGCAACTAGAGTAAAAGCCATTATCGTGGATAAGCTTGGCGTGGATGAAAACGAAGTAACTAACGAAGCCAGCTTCACAAATGACCTGGGCGCAGATTCCTTAGACACCGTTGAACTGATTATGGAGTTTGAAAAGGAATTTAATATCGCCATTCCCGATGATCAAGCTGAGAAAATCGGAACTGTTGGAGATGCTGTAAAGTACATCGAAGATAATACCAAATAAATTAGCATTACTGCATGACATTAAAACGAGTAGTAGTAACAGGTCTTGGAGCGATAACTCCATTAGGCAATAATGTGCAGGATTACTGGGCATCATTGCTTAATGGAGTTAGCGGTTCGGCCGAAATCACGCATTTTGACACCTCAAAATATAAGACCAAGTTTGCTTGCGAAGTAAAAGACTTTAATGTTAAGGATTATCTTGACAGAAAAGAAGCAAGAAAGCTTGACCCTTATGCTCAATATGGATTGATCTCTGCTGATGAGGCTCTGCGGGATGCTGCTATTGATTTGGAAAAAACTGATAAAGACCGGGCCGGTGTTATCTGGGCATCAGGCATTGGCGGTTTGCACACCTTCACCGACGAGGTAGGGAAATTCGTGCTGGGAGATGGGACACCACGTTTCAGCCCTTTCTTTATTCCTAAAATGATTGCTGATATCGCTGCGGGGCATATCTCCATCAAATATGGACTGAAAGGACCTAACTACGCCACGGTCTCAGCATGTGCTTCCTCAGCCCACTCGCTGGCAGATGCTTTCAATCTTATCCGTTTGGGTAAAACCGATTTATTCATCGCCGGGGGCTCAGAAGCTGCAATAACACCCGCAGGCGTAGGAGGATTTAATGCCATGCATGCCATTTCAACCCGAAATGATGACCCGAAAACAGGCTCACGTCCATTTGATAAAGACCGCGATGGCTTTGTTTTGGGCGAAGGTGGCGGAGCCGTTATTTTTGAAGAACTTGAGCATGCTAAAGCCCGCGGGGCAAAAATATATGCCGAGGTCATAGGCTCAGGAATGACCGGTGATGCTTATCATATGACCTCCCCCCATCCGGAGGGAGAAGGGGCCCTGCGCTCAATGAAAATGGCTATCGACGAAGCCGGTATAAGCCTTGAGGAGATAGATCATATTAACACGCATGGAACTTCAACCCCGCTGGGAGATATAGCAGAATCCAAAGCAATCACACAGCTTTTTGGAGCGCATGCTACAAGCATTAATATTAACTCAACCAAATCAATGACAGGGCATCTGCTGGGAGCAGCAGGTTCAGTCGAAGCTATCGCCGCTATCCTGTCGGTTAAGCACGATCAGATTCCACCGACGATAAATCATTTTACAGATGATCCGGAAGTAAACAACGACTTGAATTTCACTTTTGAAGAGAAAGCTGTTGACCGCAAAGTAAATATAGCTTTGAGTAATACTTTTGGTTTTGGTGGGCATAACGCCTCACTTGCATTTAAAAAGTTTACAGAGTAATCTATTGGCTTTGAAAAAGATTAAACCGGTTAAGTTTTATTTCTCAAATCATAAAAGACTTTATCATGCCATAAAAAATATTTTCGGGTACTACCCGGGAAATATTTTTTTATATAAACTGGCTTTTCGCCATAAATCAGCCGCCGAAAAGCAAAATGGTGTTCTTATTTCCAATGAAAGGCTCGAGTATTTGGGCGATGCCATCCTAAGCGCCGTAATAGCTGATCACCTCTTTAAAATCTATCCCTTTAAAGATGAGGGATTTCTTACCGAAATGCGCTCCAAAATTGTAAGCCGCAGTCAACTTAACAAGTTATCCCACAAGCTGGGTTTGCAAAACCTCATTCAGTCGAACCTCGATTCAACAACACACTCCAAATCTTTCAAGGGAGATGCTTTTGAAGCCTTCATCGGCGCCCTCTATCTTGACAAGGGATATAATTTTACCCGGGGAATTGTTATTAACCATATCATCCAGGTGCATTTCGATTTGGATAAGCTTCAGAAAGAGGAGATGAACTTTAAAAGCCGCCTCATTGAATGGGGACAAAAAGAAAAACGGGCTATTGAATATAATGTGGTGGAAGAAGAAGGCAATGGCCACAACAAACAATACATGGTAGAACTTAAGATTGATGATCAATCTTATGGCACGGCCAAAGACTTCTCCATTAAAGGCGCTGAAAAAATTATTTCTGAAAGGGCCTGGAATAATCTGGAAGAAAAAGGACTTACAGAAAGTTAACTCAACCTCAAATAAAAAATCCCTATGGCCGGCAGGAAGCTAAAACTGGAAAGCAGCTCCCCTGATGAAATCACCTTAATAGGAATTTCTTCCACCATGGAAGATTACCGGCTTATCCATTACCTGAACAAAGCCCTGCGAATAGATTTTGTAAAGATCCCTGAACTAACTTACTTTGTTACACCATCCCGCGAGCTTACAGTACCTCTCTACCATTACTTTCACAATGCCACTGAGAATAACTGGTTAATTCTATCCAACAAAAGCGCATCCAATGAATTTATTATTCCTCAGCATAAAAATCTTGATTTCTTTTTGATAATTGATAATCTGATAGACGAGGAGGAGGCCTCGGAACTCGTCAGAAAACTGCGACAGGTTAAGGGCATAAGCCTCGCACTGATGCTAAGTACGGACAAGCTGGCGAAGATCGATCTTTTATTTGCTGATCTTGAAATGCACCTGATGGATGTGTATGGCAAAAGCAATTAAATCCTGGCACGCCGGTGAAAACTGGCTAAATTTGTTTCCCACCTGCAGAGATGAAATGATTAATCCCAAAAAATAATATAGCCGAGAGCGTAATTCCAAATATGTTGGGATCCAAATCATAAGGCAAAGGCTGCTGGGTAGCCATTAATGTTAATGTGGTTCCTCCGCCAAAAATCATTGCTGCATAGGCCGCGTAAGGATTATGCCGCTTCCCGTAGAAAGCTCCGATTACAGGAATAAAAAGCCCTGAAACCATAAAGGCATAAGACTTCAGCATCAAATCTAAAACATTCTCCATACTAAGGGCCAGCCACAAGGCAACCGCCCCAATCACAAGTGTTACAATCTGCGAAAGTCGTAATATTTTTTTCTGACCTTTCAGTTTTTTAAACCGCCCGATAATATCGGTAACTATGTTACCCGAGGAAGCCATCAGGCAACTATCCGCCGTCGACATAATGGCTGAAAAGTAAGCCGACATCATCAATCCCATGAGCCCTACAGGTAATACAGTTCTGAGAAGTAAAGGAAGTCCCATCTCTGAATCGAGCCCTTCCGCGGTGGCGTAACCCAGTTCAGTGAACATGCCCTGATCGACGGCTACACGGGAAAATAGTCCCAGCAGCACGCCCATAAAAGCCATTACAGGGTATTCAAACAACCCGGCCGTGTACCAGGCACGCTTAGCTGTTTTCTCGTCCGGAGTGGCATATATCCGCTGGTAAAGGGTCATTCCAACAAACCAGATAGGTATAATCGTTACGGCCCAGTTGAGAAATGTTTGCCAGGAAAGATTGAACAGGTTTAGGTGACCGGTTGAAACGGTTTGGCGCACCGCTTCCATGCCTCCCACTTCAAAATAGGCTATAGGGATGCCAATGAAAATCAGTCCACCCATCAAAATAATCCATTGAATCGTATCGGTGAAAATCACAGCTTTTAAGCCGCCCATAACGGTATAAATCACTGCTATAATTCCCATGAGAAGGAGGGCAGTGTTCAGGTCCAGCCCGACAAAGGTGGCAGAAGCCAGTTTGGCGCCGGCCAGAATCTGACTGCTGGTAAAGCCCATGTAGCCTATTGCCGAGATAATTCCTGCTATCAGGGCCACATTTGAGCCATAATATAATTCAAAAATCTGCGGGAAGGTATAAAACCGATGTTTCTTACTCAATTTGCTTACTTTAGGAATAAGCACTACCGCCGTGAGCCAGGCGCCGATGAGGCCGGTGAAAAGCATCCACGAACCGGCGATGCCCATAACAAAACCCAGGCCGCCTAACCCAATGGAAAAACCGCCACCTACATCAGTCGCCACTACAGAGAGCCCCACATGAAGACTACCCATTTTGCGACCGCCGACAAAATAATCATCTGCATCTTTATTCCTGCGAAGGAAAAAATACCCCACGCCGAGCATCAGAACCATGTAGACAAAGAAAATGGAAGCATCTATCCAGTGCATATTAAAATGTTTTGTGTAGAAAACAAATATAGAAATTTATTTCAGAATCATAGTTAAATAATAGCATAAGTCTAATCTTTATTCCCTTCGGGTTTTAAACCACCCCTTTAAAATATTCAACAGAAAAGAGTGAATGAAAACCTTCTCCGGCTCTTTGTGTTTATTGTCAAACCTAAGGGGATTTAAGACATAATAATGTTACCTGAGAAAATCAAAAGAGCAGAAGTTATTTACCTGATAGCTGCGGGCTTTTTCATCGCATCGCTCATCACCAGTAACCTGATATTTAAAAAATTCTTTTCGTGGGATTTTTTAGGGATCTACACCTTTGAAATTTCTGTCGGATTGATCGCTTACCCCGCCACATTTTTAATCACGGATATTATTTCTGAAATATATGGGAGAAAAAGAGCCAACATGATTGTATTAGCAGGTCTTTTCGCCAGTATTTTTACACTGATAATCGTGTCTGTGGCAGGTTTTGTAAAAGCTACACCCTGGTCTCCCCTTACTGACAGACAGTTTGACAACACTTTCGGGCTGACCTTCATTAGTGTCGGATCGTCAATGGTAGCCTATCTTTTGGCCCAACTCATCGATGTGCAGTTGTTTCACTTCTGGAAAAGAGTAACAAAAGGAAAACACCTGTGGTTCAGGAACAACGCATCCACCTTTACCTCACAATTTATCGACACGGCTGTGGTACTGGCTTTGCTGATGACCTTCGGAGCCATCGAATGGAAACGATTCGGAGATCTTCTGATAAATGGATTTTTGTTTAAGGTGTTAGCGGCGCTTATCGACACACCGATTATCTATTTTATCGTGTGGCGGATGCGAAAGTATTTCAGGTTGGAGAATTACGGAGAAGAATTAAAATTAGCTTACTAATGACAAAAATGATTGCAAACACATTGGTCACCCTGCAGTTTGGAGCTATTGCAGCCATGGCCCTCACCGGTCCCTGGATTGCAGGAGACTGGTTTTTGATGATTCCTGAAGCAGCCGGCCTGCTACTTGGCTTATACGCCATTTATATTATGAGGATTGGAAATTTCAACATCCGGCCTCTTGTCAAAGAAAACGGTGTACTTATAAAACACGGTCCTTATCGCTTCATACGCCACCCAATGTATACCGCCATTCTTTTAGTGCTTTATCCCCTGCTCATAGAACATTTCACTTATCTGCGCCTGTCGATTATGGTAATCCTCACTATCACACTGATAATAAAACAAATCTTTGAGGAAGGCTTGCTAAAAGCGCATTTTGGAGATTATCCCAATTATATGAAACAGACTAAACGGATGATTCCGTGTGTGTTTTGATAGCCACTATAGAAGAAAAGTAAAAGTATTGCTCCACCGAAACCTTTTTGATAAATAAAACAACTTTTCCCTCTTGAAATCAGATCTTTTTAAAAATTGATAGTTTACTAACAATTTTTATATGATTTTTGTTAGTAAACTATCCAAATTTATACTAATTTTGATAGCAAATTATCAGTTTTTAAAAAATGAAGTTTATTCAAAGAGATTTACAAGCCAAATTGAAGGATTGGCTGTTCAGCAATAAAGTAATTATTGTATTTGGAGCCAGGCAAGTAGGGAAAACTACCTTAATGAAAGAGATAGTAAGAGAGAATTCCGATAAATCGCTATATCTTAATTGTGAGACTTTCTCTGTTCAGCAGTCATTAAATACTACAGAACCAAGACAATTGAAATCAGTAGTGGGTGATGCTAAGCTTGTGGTTTTTGATGAAGCGCAACGTATTGAAAATATTGGCTTGATATTGAAAATCACTCATGACACGTACCCCGAAATTCAGCTTATTGCGACGGGTTCCAGTAGTTTTGATTTGTCGGCCAAAGTCAATGAACCGCTCACCGGCAGAGCCGTAGAATTTATTTTGTTCCCAATCTCTTACCGGGAGGCATTACAGCTTTATTCAACCTATGAAATGAAAGCTCAGTTAGACGAATTTTTACGTTTTGGAATGTATCCGGAAATACTGCAGCAAAATGATGATGATGCCCGCCTTCTTCTTGATAATTTGACCGGAAAGTATTTGTACAAAGATATTTTTGAATATGAAACCATAAGAAAGCCACAAGTGCTTGTTAAATTGCTTCAAATGCTTGCGCTTCAGGTAGGTTCGGAAGTTTCAATGAATGAATTGGCAAGCTCTTTGAAGCTAAACAGAAATACGGTGGAGCGGTACCTGGACATGCTGGAAAAGGCTTTTGTGATTTTTCGGCTTTATGCCTTCAGTAGAAATCTTAGAAACGAATTGACCAAAAAAATAAAAATATATTTCTACGATGGAGGAATTAGAAATAGTTTGATAAATAATTTCAATAGACCCTTAATAAGACAAGACATAGGAGCACTCTGGGAAAATTTTATGGTAACTGAAAGGATGAAATATAACCAGCTAGCCAATCGAAGACCAAACAGGTATTTTTGGAGAACACATTCAGGTGATGAAATTGATTACATTGAAGAAATGGATAATGCAATTTCAGCGTTTGAATTTAAATACAAGAAAAAGCCGCACGCTAAAGTACCCTGGAAGTTTGCGTCAGCCTACCCAAACAGTGAATATGAAATCATCCACACCGGGAATTTCAGCTCTTTTATTTTACCGAACCATCAAACGTAAAGAATAGCGACATGCCCAAACTAAATGCAGATATCAAAGATCGGATAAAGAGACTTGATAATAAGAGTCTTCAGGATATCGTCATAAAAATGGCAACCAGAGATAAAATGGTTTATGATTATGTAATGGTAAATTGCCTGGATAAAGAATTTGGTGAGGAAGTTTTTTTTGAAGAAACTAAAGCTGACTTACAGAAGCTGTTCTATAGGCAATATAAGGGGTTTTCAGATCAACTGCGTGTCGCTAACATGTTAAGTGCCTGTATCAAACGGATTAATGAGTTCTCAAAGATTTCCAAAAACAAGGTTCTGGAGGCTGAATTGCTGATTTTTGTCCTTGATTATCCTTTTTCACTGCCTGAGGATTTTTTTGGAACGGCTTTTACAAAGTTTGATACCAAAGTGGCTACTACTGTAAAAAGGTTGATCACCCTAGTAACTAAAAAGCTTCACGAGGATTACCGGCTTGATTACAAGGAGAAAATCAATGGTTATCTCGAGGTTTTGCATAAAAAATCGAAACACAACGATACGGTTTACAATTTACCCTATGAAATTTGATAGTAAACCGGCAATTCCTCTCCCGACTATTGAGGGAGTCCAATTTCTATACTCATAACTCACCGCTCACTGCTTCTTAAAGCTTCTTGTTTCTCTTCACTTCTTTATCCTCACTGTGGCGCGATTCAAGAACATCTGCAACATCCTGTAAAGAAAACCCCTTATGCGCAAGCAAAACCTGCAGGTGATACATCAAGTCGGCTGCTTCATTGAGAAAAAG
>CAYFQK010000014.1:0-24796 GCA_964345255.1 uncultured Bacteroidales bacterium
TATTACGGATTGCTTTTTGCATTAGGTTTCGTCGTGGGCTACCTCATCATGCAGCGCATGTTTAAAAAAGAAGGGCTAAGTATTGAATTACTGGATAAGCTGGCAACCTATATGGTCATAAGCACGGTAATAGGAGCGCGCCTCGGTCACGTGCTTTTTTATGAGCCGGGATACTACTTCGCCCATCCTGTAGAAATCTTAAAAGTATGGCACGGGGGATTGGCGAGCCATGGCGCAGCGATAGGAATTATTATCGCACTGCTTTTGTTTGCCAGAAAAACAAAAAGAAGCTTTTTGTGGACCATTGACCGCATAGCCGTTGTGGTTGCCCTGGCCGGAGCTTTTATCCGTACAGGAAACCTAATGAATTCGGAAATTTTCGGAAGCCCCACAGAAGTGCCCTGGGCCTTTATTTTCGTGCAGTCTGACCAACAACTGATCCCACGCCATCCCTCCCAAATTTACGAGGCGTTGAGTTACCTGGCCATTTTTATATTCCTGATTTGGAGTTACTATCACAAAAATGGGAAACCTAAGGAAGGCTCACTCATCGGGTGGTTTTTGATACTGGTTTTCGGCGCCAGATTCCTGCTGGAGTTTTTGAAAGCCCCTCAGGTAGCATTCGAACAGGAAATGCTTCTGAACATGGGTCAGATTCTGAGTATTCCTTTTGTTATTGGCGGCATCATGTTGCTGAAGAGGGCAAAAAACCGTCCTCAGGGGAAACCCCACCAGGGAAAAAGTAAAAAAACATAAACTATCATTTGACTACAACATCAAAAGAAAACGGCACCATAAAAAACGGCGATAGTTGAGACTATCGCCGTTTTTTATTTATTCCGCTCTTATTTATTTAACTCCCACCTGGAAGCCTTTGCTGCATCTGTTGCTGCTGTTGCATATTTTGCTTCAGGTATTTCATTTTATTATCCATTTCCTCAGAAATTTCTTTCTGCAACTCTTTCGCTCCGTATTTCCTGGCGGTGTTAGACAGTTGCTGCAATACACTGTACGCTCTGCTCATATCCTGCTGATAGTAATTGAAAAATTCAGAATCAAGAGAGCTGTAATAATCTATATCCTCGCTGTATCGCTCATAAATCGTCCGCAACAAATCTTTTGCTTTCTCATCCTCACCGGCTTCAAAGTAAACTGATATAAGTGGGGTCATGTAGAAATCAAAGGTGATTTTTTCATGCGGAAATACCTCCAGGCAGCGATCAGCTACTTTCACCGCAGAATCTGCTTTGTTTTGATGCATGAGCCCTTCAGCTGTTCTGACGTAGTTGTTCTTTGGCAGCATCACGTTGCGCTGGCTCTCCCGGTCAACCAGCACATCGGGCTGATTCAGCCCACCCCATTTAAATTCATTCACCAGCAGATCATATGATTTTTTCAAATTCACCCCTCCCATTCCGTTTACATACTCTTTGGCTTTTACGGGCATAAGCTTGTAAACCATGCCTTCAAGGTGCATATACTCATCTTTTCCGAAAAGATTGGAAATACTGGATGGGTTGGCAAAATACATAGGTCGCTTCCAGTCGTTGGTGGCTAACATGTCTAGGAACATCAGATCATTTTTGTAAATGTAGTTTTTCTTGATGGTCCATTTGATCTCTGAGACAATTTGGTCATGCATGCGCTCAGGAACAAGGCCGCTTTCTATCACTTTCTGTTTATCGATAGTGATTTTCACCTTTTTTGTGGGAATATAGTTTATCTTGTTCCCGTCTCGCATTTCAAGCTGAGCATCAGTGTTTTGTATAAACTGAATAAGCCGGTCGAGCTCCACATATCCCTTAATCTGATCCCGCGGTTGTACTAAAACAACGTCATTGGTCCCTTTGGTATAATCCGGTTTGTCTAATGTAAATGGAAGAGGCGGGGATTCATACATTTTCTCAAACTTCTGATGGATATACCAGTCGCCTGAAGCCAACATATAGTTTACCACTCTTACATCGGTTCTAACACCTTCCACTTCCTGCGCATACCATAAGGGGAATGTATCGTTATCGCCATTGGTAAACAATATGGCATTTTCATCGCATGATGTCAGGTAGTTTGTTGCAAAGTCCCTGGCAGCATATTTCCCGGATCGATCGTGAGCATCCCAGCCTTCTACTGCCATAATCGCCGGAACCAGTAGCACTCCTGCCACTGTAGCTGCTATAGCTGATACCCTTTGGTTTTTAAGCACTTTCTTTAATCCATTAAAGAAAAACAGGATAGATAATCCAATCCAAATAGCAAAGGCATAAAATGAGCCTGCATAGGCATAGTCGCGCTCACGCGGCTGATAAGGATACTGGTTGAGGTAAGCGACAATGGCGAGCCCTGTCATGATAAACAGAACCCCCACAACAAGGGCATCAGTAGGTTTTTTCTGGACATGATACAACAATCCTATCAGCCCAAAAATCAAAGGCAGGAAATAAAACGTATTATCCGCCGGGTTTTTCTTGCTTTGAGGCAGATTTTTCTGCTCTCCAAGGCGGGCATCGTCTATAGCTCCAATACCCGATTTCCAGTTTCCATGCTCTATGTTACCATGACCCTGAATATTGTTTTGCCGGCCTACAAAATTCCACATAAAGTACCGAAAATACATATGCCCTACCTGGTATTTGAAGAAAAATTTCAGGTTTTCTCCGAAAGTGGGTTTATTAATCACTTCTGTTTTCCCACGGGAATTTTCATGCTTAACCGGTACCCCTTCAACATCTGCCCACTGTTTATAGGCCCGGATGTGCTTTTGCTTTTGGTTACTCCACATCCTGGGGAAAATCGTGGTAAAATCCGAATCATAAACAGGCACGGTCCCTTTCCGGTCGTCGGTAATTACATATTTCCCTTTTTCTTTGTCTTTCTCATATACCGGTTGTTTATCCTCATAATCCACTATCGGAGCATTGTAGTAGGGTCCGTGAAAAATCGGAGTAGAACCATACTGTTCACGGTTGAGGTAGGAAAGAAGGCTAACGGCATCATCAGGCTCATTCTCATTTATGGGGGTATCGGCATTGGACCGGATAATAATCAGCAAAAAAGATGAATATCCGATAATCAACAAGGTGACGCTCAAAATAATGGTATTCATTAGTGCTCTACGCTCACGTATCATGTAAATACCGCTTCCTAAGGCAGCTATTAACAGAAACCGGAAGAACAAGTTTGAGGATGAAGAAGAGGCTATTAGTATGAGCAATCCCAATACACTCATTAAGATAATCAAAGTCATCACCAATTTCTTATCCGGCCGGATTTTGTGCGTGTATCGTATCCCCAATGCCAGAAGAGCCGCAATTAATAAAGCAAAAAATACCGTTCCGGTGGTGAAGGGTAATCCAAGGGAATTCACAAAGAATAATTCGGTGTGAGCAAACAGGTTGACGATTTCCGGGATTACCCCATAGAGTATGAACCCGATGAGCACCAGCGATACGGCGAAAGTAATAATGCCCCCTTTGATTGTAGGGGTGTATTTCTTGAAGTAATAGACCAGGGCAATAGCAGGAATGGCAAGCAAGTTAAGCAGGTGGACACCAATAGATAGCCCTATCAGATAAACAATTAGCAAGAGCCATTTATCGGCATGGGGCTGCTCGGCTACCTGTTCCCATTTCAAGATGGCCCAGAAAGTCACAGCAGTAAACAGGGAAGAAAGTGCATAAACCTCACCTTCAACGGCTGAAAACCAGAAAGAATCGGAAAAAGTAAAAGCGGCAGCGCCTACAATCCCGCTCCCCATAATGGCCATCATTTTACCGGAAGTCATTTCACCATGAGTAAGAACCATTTTACGTCCCAGAGCGGTGATCGTCCAGAACAGGAAAGCGATAGTTAGCCCACTGCTGATTCCAGACATCGCGTTGACCATGTAGGCTACTTTAGAAGTATCACCAAAAGCAAATAATGAGAAAAAGCGACCCATTAATTGAAAAAACGGAGCTCCCGGAGGGTGACCTACCTGCAGCTTGTAAGCTGTGGCGATATATTCTCCGGCATCCCACCAACTGGCAGTGGGTTCCAGTGTAGCAAAGTAAACAATTGAAGCTCCAATAAATAGTATCCAACCAATTATGACGTTAGTCTTCCGATATGCATCCATGATTTATTAGCTATTTTTCAGGCGAATTTAGAAAATTTAGTCTGTCTATTTTAAGAAGTTAAATATAATTAACTTTTTTTAGATGACTATTCAAGCTAACTAATTCCTTAGAAAATTTTATTAAACTGTTGACTAATGCATTACACAAAGAATAGAGAAAAGTTTATTTTTTTTATTCCAGCTATTTTGAAAATTTGATTTTTTTCTATCTTTGCAACCGCATTTGGACAAAAGAGGATGTCCGGTAGTGTAATTGGCAACACGTCTGATTTTGGTTCAGAAGAGTCCAGGTTCGAACCCTGGCCGGACAACGAAAAGGCTGCTTTAGACAAAGCAGCCTTTTTTATATTACTATTAGTCTTTCGTTTAGAGCTTATTCCTTATATTTGTTAAAACATCCGTCCATAAATAATGCGACATAAACACAGGCAAATAAAACTGGTATTCCTACTGCTGCTCTTTCCGGCTGTAGTCTTTTCATTGAAAGACTATGGCAAGCCACTCATGAAAAAGTACACCAATGCAAATTACAAGCATCACGGGCAGACATGGTGCTCTGTGGAGGCTCCCAATGGCTATATGTTTTTTGGTCACAGCAAGGGTATTCTGCAATTCAATGGACAGGAATGGAAGCTGATACGTATGCCTAACAATGATTTCGCGCGCAGTCTTACCGTCGCTTCAGACAACCGCATTTATGTCGGTGGTTTTAATCAGGTAGGTTTTCTCAAACCAAATAGCAAGGGCATTTATCAATACCACTCCATCACGCAACCGGATAAATGGCAATTTCAGGATGTATGGGCGGTTAAGTCTCATAAAGAGCGGGTCTACTTTCGCACAAATAAAGGAATATTACGCTACAACCCCGAAACAGACAGTTTAATTATCTCAGAAATAAGAGGATACAGCCGTATCCTGGAATTTAATGGCACCCCATATGTTATGGTAACTGACCGCGGATTATTCAAGTTAAATGATTCGTTTTTTAAGAAAAACCCCGAGCCCTATCACTCGGATGAAAAGCACTTCTTTTACACTGCGCTTGAATATCCTGGCAAAAACACCCTGGTTTACGACTGGAGACAAGGTTTTCTTTTGTATAATATTAAAACACAAAAAACCAGGAAATGGCCTAACCAATTAGAGCAGGTTATTGAAAAAAACTACTTGTATCGCTCTATAAGGCTTCATAATGGGAATTACGCTTTCATAACTGATACAAAGGGGGTTTTTATTTTGAACCAGGAGGGTGAAATTGTACAAACTCTCAATAAAGAAAATTTCTTTTTTGAAAACATTATTTTAAATCTTTATGAAGATGATTTTGGCAATATCTGGTTTAACACCAATAATGGAATAGTTCAAGCAAAAATGCAATCGCCATTCAGGGTTATTGATAACAAATACGGACTGGAAGGATATCCGGTGTTTAGTTTTATATCAAAAACCCGGCTATATGTAGGAACAACATCGGGATTATTCAGCCAATCCTTTAGCCAGTTACAACAATACCCGCCGGTTCGGTTTAAGAGCCATTTCAATGACATTATAATAACATCTCATCAAAAAATTAAAAACAAAGTTTTTATTAGTACCGCTGATGTTACACTGGATCTTTATTCCAAAGATACTATAAACGATGCTTCCACCCATATCTTCCATGTCCCGCCTCACGATTCATCTACTATCATATCCGCCAATAGCAATGGAATTTTTAAGATCATCAAATCAGGCGCTACCTGGGAAAAGAAGCAGATCAAAGGCTTTGATAAAAGCATAAATGATCTCTTTTCTCTGCAATCCGGGGAGATATGGGCAATAACACGAAATGGCGATTTAAACCGTTTTCTGTTAAATAAATCGCGTGACTCGATTGCTGAAGTAACAAATATTGATACCTCTTATGGAATCCCAGATCAACATTCCAATTCTTTGTATCCCTGGAAGAAAACCTTTTTACTATCCACATCGGAGGGATTTTATAAATATGCCCCCTCACAAAAGTCTTTCTTTCCTTTTGATTCATTAAATCAGTTCACCGAAGACAGACGAATCAGTGTTTTCAGGCAAGGTCCGGAGGATAAATTCTGGTTTTGGTCTATAGGCAAAAACAGTTGGGGAGGGGCTTTTGGGTATGCATTCAATGGGGTTATTAATGATACAGCCACTTTTAGCGAACTCAGGAAATACGAAATCAATGATATTGATTTTTATAAAGACAAGGTCATCTTTACTGCCAAGACAAAAATCATCATCTATGATAAAGAAAAGAACCATAAAAAAAAGCATTACAATACA
Source organism: uncultured Bacteroidales bacterium (assembly GCA_964345255.1). Classification (GTDB taxonomy): domain Bacteria; phylum Bacteroidota; class Bacteroidia; order Bacteroidales; family JAIPAH01; genus JAIPAH01. The sequence continues at coordinate 6,416 of CAYFQK010000014.1, forward strand.
TACATCACCCGGATTGAAGATGCCCTGAATGACAGCACCCTCACAGGGAACCCTGAATTAAGAGATAAGAATAAATTATCACTGGCTTACAGCCAGAACAACCTCACTTTTTTTGTTTCCTCAAACCACTTAAGTCGCTCCGATGGACAAAAGTTTTCTTTTCAACTCTCGCCTGGTGAAGAAAATTGGTCTCCCTGGACCGGTCGGCATATCAAAGAATATACTTCGCTCTCTCCCGGCTCGTACGAATTTAAAGTAAAAAGCAAAAACATTAATGGAGGCAGCAGCAACGTGGCCACTATAAAGTTTGAGATTGCTGCGCCCTGGTACATGAAAACATGGGCTTATTATGCAGCCGCAATAATTGTGTTAGCCCTCAGCGGAATTATCCTCCTTTATTATCGCAGGAAAGAAAGAAACAAAAGAGTAAAACTCGAAAAAATAATTTCTGACAGGACGAAGGAGTTGATAGAACAAAAAGAAGAATTAGAGAATGAAAAAAATACAATTCACGGGTTAAACCAAACCAAAGACAAGTTTTTTTCCATCATCGCCCATGACCTTCGAACTCCTTTCAACTCTATGCTGGGACTTACCGAGGTGCTCGAAGAAGATTATGATGACCTGAGTGAAGAAGAAAGAAAGGATTTGATCCACAATATACACAAGTCTACTAAGTTTAGCTTCGACCTGCTGGATAACCTCCTCACGTGGTCGAGGGTACAGAGAAACAAAATCACACCCAATAGAGATTATTATGATATCAGAGAGCTTAGTGACGAGACTGTTAATTTGCTATACTCAGCCATCTTAAACAAAGACATCTCCATCAATAATAAGATAAAAGAAGGGACCACGGCTTATTGCGATAAAAATATGATTATAAGCGTTTTAAGGAACCTTATATCAAATGCAATCAAATTTACAGACCGTAAAGGCCTCATTGAGCTAAATGCTGAAGAAACCAAAGGCAAAGTAAAGATCGCGGTATCTGATAACGGGGTGGGATTGTCGGCACATGTGAAAGACAAAATATTTGATGTAGGGAATCAAATAAAACAAAAGGGTACCGAAGAAGAGACGGGCACAGGTCTTGGCTTACTTTTAACCAAAGATTTCGTTGATCAAAACGATGGCGACATTTTTGTTGAGAGCGAATTGAATAAGGGAAGCACATTTACTTTTACCCTGCCGCGGTTTAAAGAAAAGGAATCCGATTCATAAAATCGCCGCCACTCATTTATAATTCCTGATATATTCCTCCCCGTAGCGGGAAAAGTAGTAGTCACAAACTTCAATAATTACCTCATTGGTTTTGCTCTTTTGATTACCAATGTCATCAGGTAAATTGTATTTTTCCTTTAATTTACCAACAAGGTTTTCCACTGCCTTATTAAAGTCATAGGTTACCATCAGGTAATCAGTCACTTTTTCCTCCTCTTTCTGGTCGGGCAATTCACCGGGTAAGTCTCTTTTCTCCAAATGCAGACGCATATAAGTCAAAAAGTAATTCTCCAGCTCTTTGTCCTTTTTAATACTTTCTGCTACCATATTCAGTTTTTGCAAAAATAAAAAAGGCTGCCGAAACCACCGGCAACCTTTTTTATCCTGAGAAAGCCTAATTTATTTGTAAATCAACTTTTGAACTGAGGTACTTTTTGAATCCTGAATGCGCAGGAAGTAGATTCCCTCAGAAAGCATATCATCCGGCGTCCAGCTAAAGGCATGCCCTCCAGATGACAATTCTCCGTTGTATATTTCATCCACCTTGCTGCCATAGGCATTGTAGATGCTTAGGTTCCCGTTAAACGGCTCACTTATTTCCATGCGGATAGTAAACTTATCCGCGGATGGGTTGGGATATACTTTAATTGCAGAGGTATTCTCACCGGCTATATTTTCAAGTCCAACATTTAGCCCTGCAGATTGAATTCTTTTTGAGGTGTAGACATGGTATTCTCCCGGCTGAAGGGCCAGCGGATCAGTTTGATTATCTACTTGTATTGAGTCTCCTGAGAGATAATCATACCATGTGCCGTTCGAATAAAACTGAGGATTGATTTCGCCGGGGTAAACGTCAAAATTACCCACGATAACAACATCCGTCTCGTCCCCATCGAGGCGAATTTTCTTTAAGGCATCGCCTACATCCAAACTAAAATTCGTAGTCTCGAAAACATCATACTCTGTTTTCAGCTTAGCAAGGGCGCCGTAAACTTCATAAAGGTACTTTCTTCGCCAGTCGTCGTAATAATCCCATTTAACAGGCTTAGGGCAAACCCGGCAATCGTAGTCAATGGAAAAATCATAGCCGAGTTCCCCAAACTGCCAAATCATCTTAGGTCCGGGGATACCAAAATGAAAAGCTGCTGTCATTCCCGCTCTTTCAAGGGCAATTGTCTTATCCTGCACGTCATAATCAGAATTCTCCTGATTTCCATACTCCAGGGCTTTATACATCAGACGCTCCTCATCATGCGATTCCATATAAGCAACCACATGGGGGTCGTTCCAACCCCGCTCCTGGTATGAGGCCCAGCTCAAATCGGAATTATTTCCTTCGTTCCATCCCATCATGGCCTCATTGTAGCTGTGATTCATATTGCCCCACAGCATCATGCCGTAATCCGAGAGCTCTTCTTCTTCCGAATTGTCCGCAAAATGCTCAAGAACGACAAAAGCATCTTCATCCGTGTTCCAGATTTGATCGGCCATTCTTTTTAGATTATCAACGCGCTGTTGGTCATAGCTCCAGCCCTGATCACCGGAAGTATTATTGGTAAACCCTTTAGTAAAGTCAAAGCGGAAACCGTCGATATTGTATTCAGTCAACCAATAAGAATTAACCGTATCAGTAAAAGCTTCCGTATACGAACTCTCATGATCAAAATCATTGCCCCAGCAATAGGGAGGATGAGGGCATTCTTCGTTGTACCAGGGATTTTCTGATGTAGGGTTCCCATTTTCTGCATACATCTGAACTAAGGGCGATTGATTATATGAATGGTTCAGGACCATATCAAAAATTACAGCCATTCCTTTCTGATGAGCCTTATCAATAAGTTTTTTTAATTCATTTTTTGGACCGTAAGCTTTATCAGGCGCAAAATAGAACGAAGGGTTATATCCCCAACTGCTGTTTCCTTCGAACTCATTGACTGGCATAAGCTCCAGCGCATTTACGCCCATGCGCTTTAAATAATCCAGTGTATCAGCAATGGTTTGGTACGAATTTTCTTCAGCAAAATCCCGGATAAGCATTTCATAAATTACGAGGTCTTCTTTTTTCGGAGGCTCAAAATTCTCTACTTCCCATTGATATGGTTCCTGGGCTGTCTGCAATACTGAAGCTATTCCCTGGACATTATCATTATCGGGATAAGATATCAGATTGGGGTAAATGCCTTCTTCAATATACTGATCATTCCAGGGATCACTTACTTTTTCAGTATAAGGATCAGCCACCTTTATTTCACCATCGATAAAATATTGGTAAACATACTCTTCACCCGGATTCAAGCCATTAATGGTTAACCAGTAGTGTTCCCCGTCGGGATCTCTTTTCATATAATAATCGTTGTTCAGCTCCCAGTTGTTAAAGTCGCCCAGAACATAAACAAATTCTTTGAGTGGAGCCTGCAAGACTAATGTTACCTGCGTATCGGAGATATAATTCACTCCTTTCTTCATCCCTTGAGGTACCGGCTCTTCAACAACTTGATCTCTTATGATGTAATACGTCGAATCCTCGACTTGGTTATCCGTATCTTTGGCTATGGCCTTCATCCAGTTTTTTCCGTCGCTCCCTGCAGCCTGAAAAGAGTAGTTTAAAGATTGACCGGCGACACGCTTAACAACCTCGTCATTAATTTTGAGTAAGACGCTATCGGACTGGTTGGCACCAATGGCTATATCAATAGTTTCATTTTCCAAAACCAGCGGAGGATTTTGAGGTTCTATAAAAGTGACGGTCAGGCCGCTTTGATATATATCGACAAAAAGATCACCGGTTTGCTGAGACTCATCCGCAGAGCGAAACACAAAAGCCAATCCTGTAATTGTTTCCGACTGAGGGACATCATAAAAGGAATAGACATCAGGCGTTATCTCAAGTAGGTATTCATTTCCTTCAATATGCTCAAGTTGTGGCTGAGCACTGTTATCTCCCCAGGTTCCTATGACATACTGCCAGTCGTCCCCTTCCAGATTTACTCCTGTGTGAGTGTAGACATCGCCGCTGTAATCCTCCAGCGGAGTTCCTGTAGCATCAAAATGAACCGTAATAGCCTGGTCTGCTGTGGGCAACTCTGGGTCAGTCCATACAGTTTGGGAAATGCCTTGCAAAGCAGACATTACCAAAACTAAAATCAATCCTAAAACGCTTTCCACCCTTCTCATAATTTCTCCGTTATCTAATGAATAAATCATAAAAAACCCGACCATGAGCCGGGTTTTTGTTTTAATAAATATCTTTAGAAGTGCAAATTAAAGCTTAGCGCTTCAAAAACTTCTGTGTAGTTACAACACCTTCCTGGCTGTAGAAGTTCACAAAATAAATGCCTGTTTCAAGATTTCCTGTTTCAAAACGAACAGTATTGCTTACATTTTCAATAGCATTTACTTGCTGACCTACGGTATTGTATACTTCAACACGTGTAATATCTTCCAGTCCTTTAATGTTAAGCACATTGCTTGTTGGGTTTGGATACATGTTGAATTCATTTTGTACCTGGCTGTCTCCGATACCAACATTAGTTGCTAAAGGAACAGTAATGTCCATACAATCTGCAGCAGTATCTGCAGGCATCATTTTACCTTCTGCATCCCAGGTTCCGTTATTGAATACCATGTTAAGTGCACTAACCTCAGAACCTTCTTCAATGCCGTAGTAATCAGCAGGCGTAAAAGTAATACTCCATAAAGAGTCTGATTCCTGGGTTAATGAAGTCGGAGTTCCGTCGGCTCCTTCGCCATCATAAGCTACAACATTCTGCCAAACATCACCATCAACCGTTGCGCCTGAATGCATATGCACAGCCGATACTGTATCTAATGCTCCATCAGGGCAAGAATAGTAAGTATTAAGTGTTAGAGTAACTTCCTCAAAAGCTGTTGCATTAACTGGTTCAATGGTTACAGGATTAACTGCTAAAGGTTCAGCAAAATCAGTGCATTCAGTAGAATCCGCATTAAAGTCTTTAGCTTCTGCATCCCAGGTTCCATTGTTAAAAACTGCATTTATTTCTGAAATAAAGTTACCTGGTTCTACCCCATAGAAATCAGCCGGCACATAAGTTATAGACCAGACAGAATCGTTTTCCTGTGTCAAAGCAGTGGCCTGACCGTTAGCTCCTTCGGCATCATATTCCACAACATTTTGCCATTGGGCCCCATTTACATTCACCCCTGAATGAATATGAACATTGGTTACTGTATCAAAGGCTCCTTCCGGGCAAGTGTGGTTGGTGTTCAACTTAAGCGTCAACGTGTCGTATGCCGTTGCATTAGCAGGTTCAATAGTTATGGCTTGTGAAAATTGCGCCATCGACATTCCTGAGAATGCCAGTAATGTTACAAGAGTAAAAATTAATCGTTTCATAATAGTAGATTTTTTCATTTAATTAAATTTAATTATAAAAAATTGGTTTAATATTAATTTCAAGTGGTAAATATCGCAAAAATTCAGCAGAAACACAAGCTATTAATATTTTTTAACTAAAAACATCCAGGTGTTCTTCGTTGGTAGTCAGTAGCTTGTTCGATTGCAAACGATTGCAGTTAATGTCCGTTTGCGGCTTTAACGCCTGGTGGTCGACTCTCTCACCACCAGATCCGTTCTTACCACCCTTGTCTGTGGGGTGTGATCTTCGGTAATATCCCCTTCTTTCAATCTCTTTAAGAGCAATTTAGTAGCCTCCTTGCCCACTTCCGTTCCATGTTGATCAACACTGGATAGGGTTGGGTCGGTTAATGCAGAGCTAATTCCATTAGTAAAACCCATGATGGCTACATCTTCAGGAACTTTTTTCCCTTTTCTTTTAACCGCTTTCATTGCCCCAATGGCTGTAAAGTCGTTCACACCAAATATGGCATCGATATCGGGATGCTTATCAATAATATCCCCGGTAATCTTCAAAGCAGTTTCGTAATTATCGCATGGCACTATCAGGTTTTCATCAATGTCAATACCATGATCTTCCAGGGCGTCTTTATATCCATTAATGCGGTTACGCCCAATGAGCAAATCGCGTGAACCACTGAGGTGAAGGATTTTTTTAAAGCCCGATTGCACAAGGTGTTCCACCGCTTCAAAAGCGCCGCCGTAATCATCGACAATGACGCGATCGGTTTTCAATCCCTCACAAATTCTGTCAAAAAATACAATGGGAACATTATGCTTCTGCAGGTTGCGGAAATGTTCGTAATTCTTGGTTTCTTTGGCCAGCGAAACAAGCAAACCATCCACCCTGTTGGCATAAAGCCCTTGTGTATTTAATACCTCCCGGGTATAAGATTCATTCGACTGGAAAATCATCACATTGTAGCCTTCTTCAATGGCTATCTCTTCAATCCCACTGATGACTGAGGAGAAAAAGTGATGCACAATCTCAGGGATAATTAATCCTAACACCTTGGTACGTTTACTTCTTAAGCTAAGGGCAATCTCATTCGGCTTATAACCAAGTAAATTCGCCAGTTCTGTTACCACCTTCTTTGTCTTGGGACTAATTTCAGGGTGGTCTTTTAAAGCCCTGGATACGGTGGAAGGTGATACTCCCAGCTTCCGGGCGATATCTTTTATCGTAACATTTGTTCCGCTCATCGATCCCGATTCTGTTTTAATCTATCAAAAATAACAATAATATAGATACCATCATATCCCTTGTGTTAAGATTCCGTTTTTTATTAAGCATAAAAAAACTCCACCAAGCAGGATAATATCTCTACTTAATGGAGTTTTTCCTCAGTGAGAAAATGCTCTAAAGACCAACAATCTGGACACCCACGTTAAAGGGATAAAGCTCGGGGCCTTTTTCATCCTTGAATAGAGGAACTGCATCATATGCAGTATAAAGATTAAGCTTACCCCAGCCTATGCGTACCATTCCTTCCAGCTTGAATGGATTCATGTGGAAATCGGTACGCTGCTTATTTTTATCTCCATCTATGATATTTTTGCTGTGAGAACCTATTCTGAGACCACCCGCAGCTCCGGCAGCGATATGGAAACTATTGATATTATTATCGCTGTTGGTTTGGAATTCAAATAAAAGGGGTAAGGTAAGGTAGCTTACCACCAGTTTGCTTTTTTCGTAATTTTTGTTCTGATCTCTCGGCTTGAAAGCAAGTTCGCTGGCACCTCCGTCTAATACCACGTCGTTATCAAAACGGTAATTATTCCATTCAAAGCCCAAACCGGTCACCAAACCAAACCTTTCACGAATGAGGTTAAAATTCTGCTCAAAAATATTCAGCTGAACATTGATTGATTTTTCATAGGTCAAATCAAGCTTTTCATATTCATCGGGTAGCGTAAGGCTATTATCCGCGGTCATATAGCCATTTACTCCCAGATAAAATCCACTCCAGTGGCCATCAAATTCACGATCCACTTTCTCTTTTCCGATTTCTACATTTCCCTCATCATCAATGCTGATTTGCGAGCGGCCCATTTTTATAATTGTCGTATCCGAATCGATGACCTGCACATCAAACTTGCCTACTTTAACTGTTACCGAGTCTTTGTATTTTCTGGAAACTTTTTTATCGATCATTTTTTCAAACGATTCAGATTTATTGATTTCCACTTTACCCGGTTTGTTTTTGTAATGTAATTTAGCTACCCCCTCTGTTTTACCTGTCAATATCTCTGAAGCGTTCACATAGGCCATCGCGGCACCGCTCACTTCAGCGTGGGTTTCGCGCGTTTTAAGTTCATAAGCCTTAACGTTTGCAGCCCCGGTTGCTTCCAGTTCATGGCTACCAGCTCTTCCGGAGAGATTAACTTTAGCTGCTCCTGAACACTCTGATTGCAGCACTTCTACATCCAGCTCCAGGTTTGAGACCGAGGCTCCTTCCAGCTCAAGGGTTAAGTGGGGAGTTTTAATTGGCAGGTTTTTGGTTTTCAGCCCTACCATACCTCCGGCTTTTATTTCTTTTAATTCATTGAAGTTTAAATACACTCTTATCACCTTATCTTCTCTGAATTTTTTATCAAAATTGAGCTTCAGACTGTTCTTGACCACTTCAATTTCGTAATCATCCGGTAATTCTTCGATAGCCTCGATCACCACTTTATGGGTATCAGCAGGAATGAGGTGAGCCTGCATAAAGCCACCTAATTCTATTTTATTGTAAGGCTCGGTGTGAATTTCTCTTTCAAACTGAGCATCAGCTTTCTTCCCTAAACCGATCATAATCACTATGACCAATATTCCGGTTATCAATCTTCCTTTTTTCATGGTATCTCTGTTTTCTTTTTTCTTATGACGGAAGCTTATAGCAAAATGTTACAATAGAAAAATAAAAATAGCACATTCGAAAAGATTCTCATCATAATCATTCGGAAGTATTATCAGAGGCGGAATGCCGGGGTGTTCGCTTATGAGAAAACTCAAACAATCCGGTCTTGATTCTATACTTCTTTACCTTCTCTGCCCCGGAATCGTCTTGCTCAGCATCAGCACTAGCCAACTCATACAGGCGGCCGGCCCCTATTCCTAATATGTTAAGCGGGGAAAAGCCGGGGTCTGTCACATAATAATCTTTCCGGGGGATAAGTTTATTCTTCAACCGATAAACCAATCTTTGCGCAAAATTTTTCTCAGCATATTCAGTGACCTTTGTATAATATTCAAGGTCTAGCTGTACCGTTTGATAATAATACTGACTGGTTTGTTCATAACGTCTGTCTATTTTTTCTAAGGGTTCCGCGTTAAACACTGCCGGATCGACTCCAATTGAAGCTATCTGAGATAATTTTTCGTTTGGCATTAATTCCTGAATGGTTGCAGGTTTATCTATCTCCGCGCTTTCGCTCTCCTCTCTGATCATGGGAGTAACCTCATAGACAGGTCTTTTTTCAATTTGTTTTATGCCAACATGTGGTATGGAAGTCACCTTTTCTACATCTCTTAAAGGTTTTTCCTCATTCTGCAACCAAAACAATCCCGCCAGTATCAATACTGCTGCGGCGGCGGCATAGCCCAAATAGCTCAATAGGGCAATTCCCGGCTTGCCAGATTTATGCTTCAGGGTTGCTTTATTATGGTAAGTGATGTTTTTATCAGGTTTTAAACGCAACGTTCCAAACAGTTCAAACTCCGATTTCAGGCCGGCGTTTTTCTCCAGAAACTTTATAAGCCGGGATTCTTGCCCTAAACTCAAATCTCCCTCATGATAAGCTATGAACCACTCTTCGTAATTATCTTTTGAAGGGCCGGTGTCCTTTTTATCTTTTTTAAGGGCAGCTTTATCCGGATAACCAACAGATGGGTCAGGCGATAATGCGATGGAATCATCAAAGGCTTCAAACTCCTCTTTCAGGTCAGGATGAGCTTCAAGAAAGCGCATAAGTTCCTCCTGCATCTCTTTACTAAGATGCCCATCGAAATAGTCGATGAAAAATACTTCATAGTTTGCTCTTGTAATCCTCATCCTTAAATCACTTTATCCATGCTGCCTATATAACTCCTCAAGGCCTTTCTGGCCCTGTATATGTAAACCTTCACCTGTGATTCGCTCAGGTTTGTTATTTCTCCTATTTCTTTATAGTTGTATCCTTCATAGTCCCTTAGCAAAACCACATGTTTTTGCTGTTCGGGAAGTGTTTCTACAGCCCGGCTCAGCACCTCCATTAAATCGGAATAATTCGCATGCTCCGGGTGATGTTGTTCGGTGACCTGCTCCATGGACGACAGTCTGTTGCTTTTCCTTAGCCGGTCGATCATTGTGTGATAGGCTGTAGTGAAGAGGTAAGAGCGGGCTTTTGTATACTGAATAGAGTTTACCCTCTCCCACATCCGGGTATAGCTTTCCTGAACGATATCCCTGGCCTCATCCTCATCCCTGAGATTTTTGAGAATGAACCGGTAAATCCCGTCAGAAAAATCATCTACGCAGCTGTTGTATTCTTCGACTGTCATCCTTTTTTTCAGTCGTTTATAAGTGTGACGCGATAATGCGAATTTTGTTACAAGGTAGTAAAAATATTTTGTGAAGGAAATCTAACCCTCCTAAAATGGTTTCATTTCCGGGAGTATGTAAAGAACTTTCGGTATTAAATCTACCGGCTATAGCCAAACCAGGCCATCTCTTTACCGGCGATTTCCCAGAATTGTTCTTTCCATCTTTTCGGCCAGTCGCGGTATTTTGGGAAGAACTCGTGCTTGTTTTTGTTCACCGGACGCTTCAGAAGCTGTTGCACCTTTTCCTGGCTGTAATCAATATCTTCAAATTGAGACAGTATTTTCCTTATTTCTTTTCCATCCTGTTGTTTGAAAATGTCTTCATACCTTATGAGCAAATCGGGATTCTGCTGAAAAGCATGATTATTAACTGTTTTCCAATACCAGGCCAGCTTTTGGAGTGGATTCCACTGTTCCCAGTTGTTTTGGGCTTCCCTGTCCCTGGTGTCAAACGGTGTGATATGATCATTGGTAATATAGCGGTACCGGTTCAGCCATGAGGTAACCACATCCCTCCCATCACGGACAATATGAAAAACAAGCGCTTCCGGAAAAGCTTCCCTTATCACCGGAATAGAGGCGAAAAGGTGATAGTTGGTTTCTACATACCACTCTTCTGCATGCTTGCGGTGTTGAAGTATTCGGGGCATTTTAAAATAATAGACATCGTAAAAGTTAAACTTACCACTCATATTTTTCCTGGCGCGGCGCCTAAAGGCCGGTTTGGGTTCGTGGACACTCCAGGCGTTGTCTACAGCTTCGTTAAAAAGGGTAGTAAAAAAATCGGTGCCTGTGCGGCCTGTGGATGTTATAAAAGCTGCTTTCATAATTTAAAGCAATCTACCGGATTTATTTATTGTCATCAAGCTTTAATACAGCAAGAAATGCCGATTGCGGGACGTCGATATTGCCCACCTGACGCATCTTTTTCTTACCCTTCTTTTGTTTTTCCAGAAGCTTACGCTTTCGCGTGATGTCGCCCCCATAACACTTCGCTGTAACATCTTTCCGCAACGCCTTTACTGTTTCCCGGGCGATGATTTTAGAACCTATGGCCGCCTGAATGGCCACATCAAATTGCTGCCGAGGAATAAGCTCTTTAAGCTTCTGACACATTTTACGTCCCAGGCTATAGGCATTGTCAGTGTGAGTAAGTGTCGACAATGCATCCACACTATCTCCATTGAGGAGGATATCAAGCCTTACCAGCTTTGAAGGCTTATAGTCCGAAACATAGTAATCCAATGAAGCATACCCGCGGGACACACTTTTCAGTTTATCATAAAAATCGAAAACGATTTCCGCCAGAGGCATGTCAAAGGACAATTCAACCCTTTTATCGGTAAGATAAACCTGATTTTTGACCACCCCGCGCTTATCAATGCAAAGCTTCATGATGCCCCCAACATACTCGGCCCTGGATAAAATGGTGGCGTGGATATAGGGTTCCTTGATGTAGTCAACTTGACTGGGATCGGGCAAACCGGAGGGATTATCCACTTCCAGCTCTTCTCCTTCCGTTGTATAGACTTTATAGGAGACGTTCGGTACGGTAGTAATCACGTCCATATCGAACTCCCTGTCGAGCCGTTCCTGGATAATCTCCATATGCAGAAGCCCCAAAAAGCCTGCCCGGAAACCAAAGCCAAGAGCCGCGGAGGACTCAGGCTGATAAGTGAGGGACGCATCATTGAGCTGCAATCGCTCTAAAGAATTCCGCAGATCCTCGTAATCATCTGCATCTACCGGATAAATCCCTGCAAATACCATAGGCTGCGGCACTGCAAAACCTGATACCGCTTTATCGCAGGGTTTAGCGTAATGAGTAATGGTGTCGCCAACTTTTACCTCTTTCGAATATTTAATACCGGAGATGATATATCCCACATCGCCTGCTGACAACTCTTTTTTCTCAATTTGTTTAAGCTTTAACACTCCAATCTCATCCGCACCATAATCTTTACCCGTATTAACAAACTTGACATGATCATTTTTCTTTATCGAGCCATTAAAAACACGGAAATAAGCGTAAATCCCACGGTAGTTATTATAAACAGAATCAAAAATTAATGCCTGCAAAGGGGCAGCAGGATCACCTGTTGGCGGCGGGACTTTATTGATAATATCATCCAGAATATTCTCCACACCGTGTCCGGTTTTGCCGCTGGCTTCTATGATATCCTCCCTTTCGCAACCAATCAGCTCCACTATTTGGTCCTTGATTTCTTCGGGGTTGGCCTGGGGAAGATCCATCTTATTTAGTACGGGAATAATCTCCAGTTCATACTCAACAGCGATATAGAGGTTAGAAATTGTTTGGGCCTGAATACCCTGCGTGGCATCAACCACAAGAAGCGTTCCCTCGCAGGCAGCGATAGAACGGGAGACCTCGTATGAAAAATCGACGTGCCCGGGCGTATCGATCAGATTTAGCTTATACCATTCGCCCTGATATTTGTAGTCCATCTGGATGGCATGGCTTTTAATCGTGATGCCACGTTCCCTTTCCAAATCCATATCATCCAGTAATTGCTCCTTATAATCACGCTGTGTGACCGTATCGGTCATCAGCAACATGCGATCGGCCAGCGTACTCTTGCCATGGTCGATATGAGCAATAATACTGAAATTACGGATATTCTTCATCTGCTCTTTGGCGTCGTTTGTCAAGTCTCCTCCTTGTATTAAATTTTCTGCAAAAATAAGATTTAAAGCGGTGATTTCATAGATTGTAAAACGAATAACTACGAATTATGCCTGCTATCCAATTTTCAGAACGATAAGCTTTTGGAGTCGGGGAGAAATTTGAAGGAGGCTATATCCTAGATTTTAATGTGGAATATTAGCTTTGATGTAATTAGTGTCTTTCCATAAAGTTAAGAGAAAATGAAAACCTAAAACAACCTATTTGACTGAGAGACTCATCCAGTTTTTCAATAAAATCATTCTTTATTTGAACAGACCACTCTTCTTCAAGATATTCGAGCAAAACTGAAAGTTTTTTCTCCGCTGTTGCAGAGAGCTTTATTTTTCGGTTCATTACCTGTAATTCTTCATGAATCCCTCATAATCAGCAATCTCACCATCTTCTATCTCTCGTATACCCTTTTTTATTTCCTCTTTCTGTTTTTGGGATAAGTGATTCCAAAAGTCATCTTCCAATTCCATCTCAAAAATTTTTCGTTTAGAAGCTAATAGCCGGGGGTTATCCGTCTCAAGGACCTGCTTCATTATTCGTAATTTTTCAGCCTGTATATTCATCGTCATACTTTTATTACAAATTTACCGAATTTCTAACTAATAATAAACATTCCATTAATAAGCGTGTATTTGAATCGGTATTGGCCGCATGAGATGAGGGAGAAATATCAAACTTAGTGACTCGTCCTGATTTTTGTTTACTTGTCTTGTACTTATTTTAGGACAAGTCACTTACAAACAAAAAAACCTAAACACCTAAACACTTATTCTCCTACACCGTCTTCACCTCCGTCTTGTCGGTCGGGTACTGGCCCTGGTAGATATTACCGGTATTCCCGTCAATGGCCACTTCATCGCCGGTTTTAAAGGTGTATTGTCCGAGAGTGGCTGTTTTCTTTTCTTCATCCACCTGCAATGCAGAAGAATTAACCACACAAGTTTTCCCGAGCCTCACGGCGGTAACGGCCGCGTGGGACGTAGCGCCGCCTTTGGCAGTGAGCAGGCCATTGCATTCAAAAATCATGTCAATGTCATCCGGAACGGTATCAGGACGCACTAAAATGAGGTTCTGGTTGGGGTATTTTTTTCGAAGGGTTGCCAGGTCTTTACGGTCAAAGGCAATAATGCCGTTCATGGCCCCTCCGCCAATACCCGTCCCTCTGCCTGCCAGCTTCATCTCATCTTTCCGGGTGGTAAAGATTTTGATGATGTCAGGCTGCTTAATATCCTGGTCGCGGGTCTGAAGGATGTATAAATCTGAGGGGTCGGCAGACTCGAAGGTGAATTCGATCTCCTGGGGATTATACCCCTGATTTTCGGTAAGTTCAGTAGCAATATCGTGGATGCGTTTGTAAATCTGCGGCATCATCTCCTGCAGAGATTCTTCGGGGAGCTGGTTCTGTTTTCGCTGGGTTTTCCCCACGGGATGCACGTTGACCAATCCACCCACAATATCTTCACCCTGGCTGTTGAGGCTGAAATCGCCGTACAGATGCACTCCCGGTCGCTGGCGGTTGGGATTCTGGGTAAAGACCACCCCTGTTCCTGAATCCAGGTTCATGTTGCCCAGCTTCATCTCCTGTATGATAGCCGCCGTACCCCACTCGTCAGCAATCTGGAGGTGATCACGATACACCTGGGCCCGGTCGGAAGACCAGGAGTCAAACACAAAAAGAATGGACGTTTTAAGCTGCTCAAAGACATCCTCCTCAAAGGTGACACCGTTTTCCCTGAGTACCTCTTTGTAGGTGAATGCCATTTCACGCATGTGTTGTGGCTTGAATTCCACCTTAAGTTTTACCCCGTATTTTTCTTTGTAGTCAATCATGATCTGGTCGAACGTATCGCGGCTAATGCCGTGAAACATACCCCAGGATTGCAGGAGCCTGCGGTAACAATCCCATGAGGTCCACGCAAAGTTGGGCTGGCGGCTAAGCTTTTCGGTCAGCTCGTCGTTCATTCCCACATTCAGAAAAGTATCCATCGCCCCGGGCATTGAAATGGCTGTTCCTGAACGTACAGATAACAAAAGCGGACGGGTGGGATCGCCAAACCGTTTCCTGGTAAAGCGCTCCACCCTGCCGATACCCCATCTCAACTGAGCTTCCAGCTCATGCCGTATGACGGGGTGGTTCATAATGGTGTTTATGCGTCTGAACACCTCGGTGGTTACAACAAACCCCGGCGGAACAGGCAAATTAGCCAGGTAAAGCTTTTTCAAAAAGTAGGCCTTGGAACCCAGGAAGACCTGGTTGTCCAGGGCTGGTGTTTCGCGGTATAGCGGACTAATAGACATGTCAGAGTTATACGTCATAATATCAGGTATCCACTCCGGTTTGATGTTATCAATCATTTCGCGGAGCGATCCTAAAATGCGGGAGATGAAATTATCCAGCGGTTGCACCAGGAAAGCGCTGGCAATAATTTCTCTGAAAAATTTCTCTGACTTTTCGCTTATCAGCCGGTTTTGTTCCTTTTGTTCCAGCTTCCCTTCCGGGTCGAAAAGCTGCGGGACAATGCGGTTGAGGGGATATTCGTATGACTTGAGGAAATATTTGCTGATAACTTTTTTAACATCCTCTGCCATAAACTGAAAGATGTTGATGTATTGCTCCAGTGAGAAACTCCGGGAGGTGAGGCTGTATTTCAGCATCGACAGGTTGGAATTGAAAGCCTGGCTGGTGATGCCGTCCAGCTCCAGCCCTTCGCGAAAAAAGTCCAGGATCTTGTAGATATTCTGTAGTTTCTTGTTGGAGATATAGTCCAGGTTGATGTTTTGCACCACTTTTTCCATCAGGCGGGTGGCAATGCGTTCCAGGCGGAAGGTGAGGCCCAGCGCCTCGAACTTAGGCTCGCGGTACATCCCGTACATCGACGGAATCCCTATGGCGATGTGGCGCTTGTGATAAATATTCTCCCACCCCTCAGAAGTTTCATCCGTAAAGATGACGTTTTTGAATTGCTCCATGAAATGGTATATGAGCCGCAGCGACTGTTCAAAGTTTTCCGCTTTTAAAGCGCGGTCAAACTCCTCTACCTCCTCTTTTTTTAAAGCAGTCTGCTGGCGTAGCATCGGAATGATATCTACTGTGTCAAAAGAGTATTTCTCTTTCAGAAAAGCATACAGGCGATGAATTTCCCGCAAGCGCAACTTATCTTTTTCATTGGAGATATCCTCCGGTATCTCTTCTATGAGGGCATTGAATTCCTCCTGCGAAGTGTTGAGCAATTCGTCCACATGGCAATCCTTGTCCTTGCACAGATGCCTTACCATTTGATGTATCCATTTAAAATACTCACCATCCGTATCAATGGCCTCATAAACATCCTGTGGAAGAAAATCTTTCAATTTT
Organism: uncultured Bacteroidales bacterium; assembly: GCA_964345255.1. Taxonomy (GTDB): domain Bacteria; phylum Bacteroidota; class Bacteroidia; order Bacteroidales; family JAIPAH01; genus JAIPAH01. The sequence goes on from CAYFQK010000014.1 coordinate 22,656, forward strand.
TCTTTATTGCCATCATACCAAAAAGCAAACACTTTACGCGTCAGTCCGATGAGCGTATTGTTGCTCTCGGTGTGTACCTGCTTTCGCAGAAAATGCACCAGGCGGTCCTGACGTTTGTAAATTTCGTCCATCGAAGTGGTGGTATCTCTGATTTCACCTTCGGCCCCGATTTCGTTAAAATAGACCGGAAAAATACGTGTGAGCTGCTTCACCTTTTTGTAATAAGGAGAAATGTTCGAGTTAAGGATTTTGGTGATTTCACGCTGGAAAAGATCGGTGTCGCTAATAAAAATCCCTCCGAGACGGAGATTAACGATGAGCGAGGAAAGCAACTTTTCCATAATCGACTGTGAATATTCGATTAGCTCAAGCCATACACGGATATTTTTGATATGATTCTGGTTAACACTAAGCTGCCACTCCTCGTTAACGTAAACCACACCCGGCGATTCAAAACCAAAATCAATCAGCTTTTTCTCGAAATAGTTGATAAGGCTTTTATCTTCAGAATAGTCCCTGTCGATTACCTTTTTACCCAAAGTAAGGATAATGTCGAGCACCGACGAGATGTGCGGGTCGCGCATATCCTGGCATAGCTCAAACATCTGATCGATAAAGCCGGTCAGATTTTCGTTATCCACTTCCCCGGTGGCATCGCGAAGCATTTTGTTGATATTCCAGATAAGGCGCTCCTGGTAGTTGCGCATACCGGGCAGTTGAAGGAGATAAAAGATATAATAAAACTTTTCGATAAATGACGGAAGCTCGGAGACAAACCCCTCAAACTTTCCGGCGATTTCATCAAAGCCGTCGACTTCGGCAAGCTCGCTGAAAGCCCCGGCGCTCTCGATTTGATGTGTAACATCCGAGAGGTAATTATACACAAAGTTTTCAAGCTTCTTTCCGGTTTTTGCCGAAAGTTTTCCCGAATTTCTGCTGAGCCAGTCATGCGTTTGTGCAGTCTCCTGCCAGTAGTTGATATTTTGTTTCAGAATACTGCGGTATAATAAAACGGCATGCTCGTCAAATTGGCCGGATCGCATCAGCTTTTCCAGGTTTTTTCTGAACATGTCTGTACTTCGTATAAAGGCATCCGGATGGTTTTCGAGTCCCTCCTGCAGGATGTCCAGACTTTTATCTATAAGTTTTGTGTAAGATTGTTCAAGGGCTTTAACATTAAATTCGAGTAAATTGCGCACGAGAATCTTTACCAGGTCGTCCTTCAGCTCCTCCAGCAGCAGCTTCCGGTGAAGATTCAGTATGGTCTCAAAAGCATAGCCCGGCTCTTGCGCCGCACTGTAAAACCAAAAATCGGAGATCAAAATTTTGCGAAGTTCTTCACTTACAAACTTTTTGTTGCACAGAGGGTGATGAAACTCGGTAATGCATTCCTGCGCCCGCTTATGAATACCATAGTATTTTTCTGACAGATCGATGAACGCCTGATGATTTTCCGGGATGTGAATATTCTTATACCGTGTCTCGGCAAGATTCGCCTCCAGTGCCTGGGATTTAAAGCCTTTGTCCATATGCTAATATTTTCCTGTATCCTCCAAATGTAGACAATTTGCTGATGCTTTTCAAATGGGTGGGGGAAAATAATGTGAGGGGGAAGATTACGCGAATTATGGCTGATTGTGCGAAGGACGGAGGCCGTTTGGTCAGGCGGGTTGCAAGCTTACTCAAAACTCGGTCATTTAAAATTAGCGTTCTATAAGTCAGAAATGGCGTTTTCTGAGAGGTAACCGGTAGTTCAACCCATTCAGGATTGGGGATTTAGTACAAGGCTTTCAGCCTTGATGATAGGAGTAGATGCTATACTCAAACCCAGGGAGCTGCCCCCTCCCGAATGAATAATTCATTTGTTCGGGCAGTCTGGGTTTTGCTCTTTCAGGCTTACAGCCTGGTTTGCCTGAAAGGCAAAGACGTAAAAGCACAGGGTGGAATGAAATGGAACCCTGTGTAAAGTGCACAAAATAAACCAAAGGGCTGAAAGCCCGACACGTGCCAGTGGTTGGAGGAAATCACTAATTTTATCTGGAAATAGTACATTTTTCTTATCCCATTCTTTTGCGTCACCTGACCTCCAACCTTATTAACCGATAAGGGTTTTCTGAATATAGCGTTCGAATGCGGATTCG
>CAYFQK010000015.1:0-24320 GCA_964345255.1 uncultured Bacteroidales bacterium
TTTTTTTACCCCGTTAAATCCAACAAAGTTGGAATAATAAAAATTTTAAATTTTTTTATCATAATTCAACGGGGTGAATTTGATTTATGTTTTTTCTGGCTTGTCCAGGTTAGGTTTTATTGAGTTGCGGGATAAAAAACACCAGCTAAATTCTTTTTATATCTGCTCCAAGTTGCTGCAAACGCTCGTCTATTTGCTGGTACCCTCTGTCAATTTGCTCGATGTTGTGAATAATGCTTTTTCCTTTCGCCGACAAGGCGGCTATAAGCAATGCTACTCCTGCCCTGATATCCGGCGAAGTCATTTCCACCCCTCTAAGCCTGTGTTGCGCTCCCTGTCCTATGACCGTTGCACGGTGGGGGTCGCAGAGGATAATTTGGGCTCCCATATCTATGAGTTTATCCACGAAAAATAAACGACTCTCAAACATTTTCTGATGAATCAATACCGAGCCTTTGGCCTGGGTAGCTACTACAAGGGCTATGCTTATTAAGTCAGGGGTAAAGCCTGGCCAGGGTGCGTCGGCTATAGTCATTATTGACCCGTCAAAAAACGACTCCACTTTGTAATCGTCGTGCTGAGGGATATGTAAATCGTTACCGCGCTGCTCAGTGGTTATGCCAAGGCGTCCGAAAGTGGCCGGAATATTGCCAAGCTTTTGCATGTCAACATTCTTAAGGGTTAATGAAGAGTGCGTCATGGCTGCCATACCAATAAAGCTCCCTACCTCAATAAAATCCGGCAGCAAGGTGTGTGAGGTGCCACCAAGGGTGCTCACCCCTTCGATGTATAGCAGATTGGAACCGATACCGCTGATTTTAGCTCCCATCCCTTCAAGCATATGGCATAATTGCGTAAGATAAGGCTCGCAGGCAGCATTGAAGATTGTTGTGGTGCCTTTTGCCATAACGGCAGCCATTATGATATTGGCGGTTCCTGTGACTGACGCCTCATCCAGCAGCATGTAGTTGCCGCTCAGGCGTTTGGCTTCAAGCTTGTATACCTGGTCATCTCTCTGGAAATCGATACGGGCCCCCAGTTTTTCAAAACCGATAAGGTGAGTATCCAGTCGCCTGCGTCCTATCTTGTCGCCGCCGGGCTTGGGCAGGTAGGCAACACCAAATCGGGCCAGCAGAGGCCCCAAAATCATTACAGAACCCCGCAACATCCTTCCCTTTTTCAGAAACCGGCCGGATCGGAGGTACTCCAGATTTATATCAGAAGCCTGAAAAGAGTAAGAGTTTGCCTTCTCTTTGATAATTTGTACCCCTAACTCCCGCAAAATTTCGAGAAGCACATTGACATCCCTGATATCAGGGATGTTATGGATAGTGACTTTCCGGTCAGTGAGTAAAGTGGCACAAATGACTTGCAGAGCCTCATTTTTGGCTCCCTGCGGATGGATTACTCCGTGAAGTTTGTTTCCACCGGTTATCTCAAAAGCATTCATTTGATAGCGATTTTAAAACAAAAAGGGCAGCCGCATGTAACGACCGCCCCATATATTTTGAATTATTCCTTACTGGTTGTGATTTCGACTTGGCCTGTTGTAAGAGCCTCTTCTCTGTCGTGAATCATTGTAGCTGTGATTTCTTGACCGGCTGTCAGGACGCTGCCTCTGACGGGAGTCTCCCTGCTGCTTTGTGGTTTTCTTCCGCTTGGTTTTCGCCAGGATTTCGCTAGTGCTATTCAGCGTTACGTCCTCAGGCACCTTGAGTTTTCCGTTAGATATAGACTGAAGGTGCTGGTCGATTAATTCATCCGAGACTGACTCCCTGTTCCAGTTCAGATAAAGTTTTTTCAGGTGATTGGCGATTATCTTGATTAAAGCCTGTTTCTGTTCCCCTTCTTCAAACTCTATTGCTTTATCAATGATAAGCTCTATGTTTCTTCCGTACTGCCGGTACTCAATTGGGCGTTTGCTGTATGAAAGGGGATCGGGCTTAGCGACCAATTCTTCATAAGATGGGAGCGGGTAGGGAGAATCAACATCCAGCTCAAAGTTGGAGATGATATGCATATGATCCCATAATTTTCTTTTTACATCGCCGCCTTCTTTTTGCACATGCGTCTGGCCCATTATCTGCACTATAAAATGACAAAACCGTGTTCTCTCATCTTTATCCTCTATGGTTTTGGCAAAGTTCACCATCTTCTGGATGTTTCTTCCATACTCTCTTATCACCAGCTTTTCCCGGGTGGTATTGTATTCAAGATGTTCTGTACTCATATTGCTTCGTTTAATTGTTTCGGAAATATTTACCGAAATGCGTTACTAACCGGAATATATAGCATACTCCTCTATGAAACTGCAAATATACTAATAATTATTATTTTACGACTTTCAGCCGGGCAAATTTAAGTAATAAATTTTTTTGCCCAACAGATTGAAAAAATACAGTGGCTTTTTTGTTGGGTCCCTGTCCTTCCATAGATAATATTTTTCCGATACCGAAGCGTTTGTGCTCCACCTGCGATCCTACCTGTAAGTCGCCGGTATCTGATGAATTAAAGTTCCCTCCCGTACTAACGTCGTTTTTACTACTATCGGAAGATGACTTATCTGCCGGAATTTTTTTGTATTTGGTTTCCCCTGTATTATATTTTTCAGACTTTGGCTTATTCAGATGTTTGCCCACTTCAGGCTTGAAAGGTTGCGAAAGGTAGTTTTCCTCCATCTCTTCAAGAAACCGCGAAGGCTCGCTAAAGAGGAGGTTCCCCCACTTGTAGCGGCTTTCTGCGTATGACAAAGTGGCCATTTTTTCAGCCCTTGTCAGGGCTACATAAAATAGACGCCGCTCTTCTTCCAGCTCCGAACGGGTATTTAAAGCCTGCATGCTGGGGAAAAGATTTTCTTCCAGACCTACAATAAAAACATAAGGAAACTCAAGACCTTTGGCAGCATGGATGGTCATCAGCGCTACCTTATCACTGGAGTTTTTATCCTCGTTATCCTGATCAGTTAATAAAGCCACATCCTGCATGAACTCATCCAATGAGCGCACTGAATTCTCCTTGCCTTCCACTTCTTTTTCGCTGAATTCGTTGATGGCGTTCAACAACTCCTCCACATTTTCGAAACGGTTAATCCCTTCCGGAGTTTTATCTTCATTAAGCTGTTTTAGGATTCCTGCGGAGGAAGCAATATGTGTAGCCAGCTCGTAAGCATTTTTTTTGTTCAGCAACGCTGAAAAGCTCTCTATCATAGTCACAAAACCCCTGATGCGACCAATTGCCGCACTGCCCACTTCCAGGCCGTATTCTGCGGGATGCCTGATTACCTGCCAGGCCGAAACTTCATAACGCTGGGCCTGAATTATGATCTTTTGCTGGCTTGTTTTGCCGATACCCCGGGCAGGGAAATTGATTATCCTGAATAAAGCTTCCTCATCACTGGAATTGATAACCAGCCGAAAGTAAGCCAATAAATCCTTGATCTCTTTACGCTGATAAAATGATAAGCCCCCGTAAATTTTATAGGAAATGTTTCGCTTTCTCAGAGCTTCTTCGAGTGAACGTGATTGCGCATTCGTTCTGTAAAGAATAGCAAAATCTTTATTAGAGACATGCTCATTCATCTTGGTTTCAAAAATAGCGTTGGCAACCATGGTCCCCTCTTCTGAATCGGAAGAGGCTTTTATTAATGGAATCTTTGTCCCTTCCTCATTATCCGTCCATACGACTTTCTGAATCTGATCTTTATTTTTAGCAATGATGCCGTTGGCTGCATTGACGATATTTTTTGTAGAGCGGTAGTTTTGCTCCAGCTTGAATACCTGCACATCGGGATAATCTTTCCTGAAATTCAAAATATTCTCAATATTAGCTCCTCTGAATGCATAGATGCTCTGGGCATCGTCACCCACCACACAGATATTTTCATCGTTAGCCGCCAGTTTCTTTACGATAAGATATTGCGCATAATTCGTATCCTGGTACTCGTCTACTAAAATGTATTTGAATTTATTCTGATATTTATACAGGACCTTGGGAAAGTCTCTTAAAAGGATATTGGTTTTAAAAAGCAGATCATCAAAATCCATCGCTTTGGATTGGAAGAGTCTTTTTTCATATATCGAAAATATCTTACCTATAAAGGGGCGCCCTGCTGCCTTATCAGCATCCGTTATTTCTGTATTTTCATTATACTGTCCGGCGTTTATCAAATTATTTTTGCTTGCTGATATGCGCCCTAGTATTGAGTTAACAGGATAAGTTTTTTTGTCAAGCTGTAATTCTTTAATAATTGATCGTATAAGGCTTTTGGAATCATCGGTGTCATAGATAGTAAAATTGGAGGGGTATCCCAATAGGTGGCCTTCCGAGCGCAGGATACGGGCAAAGACTGAGTGAAATGTTCCCATCCACACACTGCGCGCCTCGGAGCCTACCAGCGTGGCGACACGTTCTTTCATCTCGCGGGCAGCCTTGTTGGTAAAGGTGAGGGAGAGGATATTAAACGGGTCGACTCCCTGCTGCAGAAGATATGCTATCCGGTAAGTTAAAACACGGGTTTTTCCGGAACCCGCCCCTGCCACTACCATGACGGGACCATCAGCATTCACGACGGCTTTCTTTTGTTCTTCATTAAGGTCTTCCAGAATATCTTTCACACGCACTCTTATTTTTCGGCAAAATTAATTAATAATAAGTTTTTAATGATGGCCTGAGAATATTTGAATTTTTTGAACACCGGAAAATCGTTTAATTTTCTTTACTGACAGGACAGATGGGGCTATGTAATGCGACGTTTTTTGATTTTGAGGGAAAAAATCATCAAAAATTCTGATTCACCTATTGGATTTATAAAATATAGTTGTATTTTTGCAGCCGCTTATAGCTAAAACAAGCCAAAGTGCTTGATTAGCAGAATTTGAAATAGCGAGGAGAAACCTGATAAGGTAAGACGAATATAGGTTTCAGCCTTAAAAATCTATGGCTCTGGTTACTGCAGCTATCCTGGATTTTGAGGAAAACGTCTTCCCGCCTCAGGTATATGCTCCTAAAGTTTTTTACGAGTTCAGGATTAAACGAATATGGTTCTTGAATACGCCCTTTTGGGGCACTAATTACTAATTTTAGAATATATGCCGACAATACAACAGTTAGTTAGAAAGGGACGCTCTCAAATCGTTGAGAAAAGCAAATCCAAAGCACTGGATTCCTGCCCTCAGCGTCGTGGTGTTTGTGTCAGAGTATACACAACAACCCCGAAGAAGCCGAACTCGGCCATGCGTAAAGTAGCCAGGGTTCGTCTTACTAACAACAAAGAAGTGAACGCTTACATTCCGGGAGAAGGTCATAATCTCCAGGAACACTCGATTGTACTAATCCGCGGAGGAAGGGTGAAAGACTTGCCCGGAGTTCGTTATCACATTGTTCGGGGTGCATTGGATACTTCAGGTGTTCAAGATAGAAAGCAGCGTAGATCCAAGTACGGAACGAAGAGACCTAAGAAATAACATTGAATGAATTTAAAGGACAATAGTCAAGATGAGAAAAGGTAGACCAAAAAAGCGAATTATACAACCGGACCCCCAGTTCAATGAGTCGATGGTCACAAAATTTGTGAATAATCTGATGCTTGATGGCCACAAAGAAAAGGCATACAATATTTTTTATGCCGCCATTGAAAAAGTGAGCGAACAAACTAAAGAAGATGGTATTGAAGTGTGGAAGAAAGCTTTGGCTAATATTACTCCCGCTGTGGAGGTTAAAAGCCGTCGTATTGGTGGAGCTACATTTCAGATTCCTTCTGAAATTCGTCCGGAAAGAAAGCAGGCTATTGCCATGAAAAATCTGATTAAATACGCCCGCAACCGTCATGAGAAAAGAATCAGTGACCGGTTGGCTGGGGAGATTGTTCAGGCATATAAGGAAGAAGGTGGTGCGTTTAAACGTAAAGAAGAAACACACCGTATGGCAGATGCCAACAAAGCTTTCTCACATTTTAGATTTTAACAACAAGAAAGAATATTGGAGTAGTACCACGAATGGTTGACAAATTAAAAAATACCAGAAACATAGGAATTATGGCGCACATTGATGCCGGTAAAACTACCACTACCGAGCGTATATTATATTATACCGGCATCAATCACCGCATGGGGGAAGTTCATGAAGGGGCTGCAACTATGGACTGGATGCAACAGGAGCAGGAGAGAGGTATTACTATTACTTCTGCGGCTACTACTGTGTTCTGGAGTTTAATGGATCTGGACCATAAAGGAAAAGAGTTTAAAATAAACATTATTGATACACCAGGACACGTGGACTTCACTGTGGAAGTAGAACGTTCTCTTAGAGTTCTGGACGGTGCTGTGGCCGTTTTCTGCAGTGTGGGTGGTGTCGAGCCACAGTCGGAAACTGTATGGCGGCAAGCCGATAAATATAATGTACCCCGGCTTAGTTTTATTAATAAAATGGATAGGGTTGGAGCAGACTTCTTTCGTGTTATAGACCAGATGAAAAGCAGGTTGCATGCAAACCCCATCCCAATACAACTGCCAATAGGCAGCGAAGATGATTTTCGCGGCATTGTCGATCTCATAAAAAACAAGGCTTACGAGTGGGACGAAGGCTCACAGGGAATGAAAATCATTGAAGTACCTGTTCCCGAAGATATGCGGGAGATGGTAGATAAGTACCGCAATGAACTGGTAGAAGGAGTTGCTGAAGAGCGTGAGGATTTGTTTGAGAAATTTATGGAAGACCCTGATTCCATTACACAAGAAGAGATGCACGAAGCGATCCGTCATGCCACAGTGGAAAGAAGAATTTCGCCGGTGATGTGTGGGTCAGCTTTTAAGAATAAAGGAGTCCAGATGCTGTTAGATGCCATTATCAGGTATCTGCCAAGTCCACTGGAAGTAGAGAAAATGGAAGGGATTGATGTTAAAACTAATGAACCACGCTATGTGGCTCCCAATCCTGAAGATAAATTTTCTGCTCTTGCCTTCAAAATTGCCACTGACCCCTATGTAGGGCGTCTGGCTTTTCTGAGAGTGTACTCCGGAAAACTCACAGCAGGCTCTTATGTATACAACGCCAGCACAGGCAAAAAAGAACGTATCAGCCGCATCATGCAGATGCATGCGAACAAACGTAACCCGCTTGAAAAGCTGGAAGCAGGAGATATAGCCGGTGTGGTTGGTTTTAAGACCATACATACCGGAGATACTTTATGCGAGCAGGATGATCCGTTGTTACTGGAATCTATCGCATTTCCTGAACCTGTAGTGAGTGTGGCTATCGAGCCGAAGACCAAAGCAGACGTTGACAAACTAACTACCGCCCTGGCAAAACTCGCCGAAGAAGATCCAACATTTAAAGTACGTACAGATAACCAAACAGGACAAACCATTATTAGCGGAATGGGAGAATTGCACCTGGAAGTGTTAATGGATCGACTCAAGCGCGAATTTAAAGTAGAAAGTAATCAGGGAGCGCCTCAGGTCACTTACAAGGAAGCGCTTCAATCCACGCTAAAACATCACGAAATATATAAAAAGCAGACGGGTGGTCGTGGTAAATTTGCTGAAATCCAGGTAGAAGTAGGACCGGCAGATGACTCCGACGCTGAAGGGCTGGAATTTATCAATGAAATTAAAGGAGGGAATATTCCAAAAGAATTTATCCCTGCTGTAGAAAAAGGCTTTAAAGATTCCATGAATACCGGTACGTTGGCAGGTTATGAAGTTCAAAACATGAAAGTGCGGTTAATTGATGGCTCCTATCATGCGGTGGACTCTGATGCGCTGGCTTTTGAGGTAGTCGCTAAAATGGCCTTCAAAAACGCTACCCGCAAAGCTGAAAAGATACTTCTTGAGCCTATAATGGCCGTTGAAGTCTTAACACCAGAAGAATACCTTGGTGACGTAACCAGTGATCTGAATAAGCGCCGGGCAACGGTCGAGAACGTAGCTTCCAGACCGGGAGGGATCCAGGTGATTTCTGCCAAAGTGCCCTTATCTGAAATGTTTGGGTATGTAACCTCCTTAAGGACTGTTACATCAGGAAGAGCGACATCTTCTATGGAATTTAATTCATTCGAACCTGCTCCGGAACAGGTAAAAGACGAAATTGTTACGAAAGCCGGATATAATATAAATTGATTGTAAACATAAAACGAATTCAAAGTGAGTCAGAGGATAAGAATTAAACTGAAATCGTACGATCACAATTTAGTTGATAAATCGGCACAAAAGATTGTGAAAACAGTGAAATCAACAGGAGCGGTGGTTAATGGTCCCATACCACTTCCAACCAAAAAAAGAATTTACACTGTGCTGCGCTCTACTTTTGTCAACAAAAAAGCGCGTGAGCAATTTGAATTGTCGTCATACAAACGACTGCTCGACATCTACAGTACGACGTCAAAAACCATTGATGCGTTGATGAAACTTGAATTGCCAAGTGGTGTAGAAGTTGAAATCAAAGTCTAAGTTATAAATCGTACGGTGAGGACCATCAAAAACTAGGAAAAATGTCAGGAATTATAGGAAAAAAAATAGGAATGACCAGTATTTATGATGCCTCTGGCGCTCAGGTGCCATGCACGGTAATAGAAGCTGGTCCGTGTGTTGTTACCCAGGTCAAGACAAAAAAGACTGATGGCTATGACTCGATTCAGCTGGCTTATGATGATAAGAAAGAAAAGAATACCACCAAAGCCATGCAAGGACATTTTGCTAAAGCCAAAACAACACCAAAACATGTCGTTGCTGAGTTCACTCGTTTCGAAGAGCAGAAAAAATTTGGTGAAGAAGTAAACGTGGATGTCTTTATCGAAGGTGAGTATGTTGATGTAATAGGAACGGCTAAAGGAAAAGGGTTCCAGGGAGCCATGAAACGTCACGGATTCCACGGAGTTAACGATGCAACTCACGGACAACACGACAGGGCGCGTACACCAGGGTCTATCGGCGCCTCTTCTGATCCCTCACGCGTATTTAAAGGGATGAGAATGGCAGGTCGTACTGGCGGACAGCGAGTGAAAATGATAAACCTGCAGATTCTGAGAATTGTGCCGGAGAAAAATCTAATCGTAGTTAAAGGGTCTATACCTGGTTCTAAAGGTTCATATATAATTGTAGAAAGATGGAAATAGAAGTTTATAACATTCAAGGACAAAAGACCGATAAAAAGGTTACACTTAACGACCAGGTGTTTGGTATAGAACCAAATCAGCATGCGATTTATATGGATACCAAACAATACCTGTCTAACCATCGCAGCGGTACACACAGCACCAAAGAGCGTAATGCGATAAAAGGCAGTACCGCAAAAATAAAGCGACAAAAAGGAACGGGAACAGCACGTGCCGGATCGGTTAAATCGCCGCTTTTCAGAGGTGGTGGACGTACTTTTGGCCCCAAACCGCGTGATTATAGCTTCCGTTTGAACAAGAAGCTCAAGCGTTTGGCCAGAAAATCCGCTTTGTCGGCAAAAGTTAAAGACGGCGAATTAGTGGTTATAGAAGATTTCAAACTGGATCAGGTGAAGACAAAAGAGTTCCATAATATTCTCAAACAACTTCAACTTGATTCAAAGAAAACAACTTTTATCGTTCCGGAAATAGATAAAAATCTGTCGCTGTCATCTCGAAATATCAAGCAAACAAAATTGCGCAGAGCCGATAGTGTTCACACCTATGATATTCTTGATAACAAGACACTTGTTTTGAGTGAGAGTTCCATAGGCAAGATTGAAGAGCTCTTAACCAAGTAACCGTTTAAAATATAGAAAGATGAGCACCATAATAAAGCCGATAATAACCGAGAAACTGACAGACACAACTGAACAATTTCCAAACAGGTATGGATTTGTAGTAGACCGCCATGCCAATAAGCTTCAGATTAAACACGCTGTTGAAGACTTATACGATGTGACTGTCTTGAAGGTAAACACAATGAATTACACCGGGAAAAACAGCAGCCGTTTTACAAAAAGCGGTTTGATCTCCGGACGCACTAATGCATTCAAGAAGGCTATCGTTACTTTAGAAGAAGGTGAAATAATTGATTTTTACAGCAATATTTAGATAAATGGCTTTAAAGAAATACAAACCAACAACGTCAAGTCAACGATACAAGTTGATAAGCGCTTATGACGACATCACTACCTCAACGCCTGAGAAGAGTTTGTTGTCGCCGATCCATAAGACCGGCGGCCGCAACAGCAGAGGTAAAATGACGATTCGTTACAGAGGTGGAGGTCACAAACGTCGCTATCGCATCATTGACTTCAAAAGGGAAAAGGATAATGTTGAAGCTACGGTGAAATCTATAGAATACGATCCCAACCGTACGGCTCGAATTGCTTTGCTTGAATATGCCGACGGTGAAAAACGCTATATCGTAGCACCCCACGGTTTGAAAGTTGGACAGAAACTTATGAGTGGTGAGAAAGCCCGTCCCCAGGTGGGCAATGCGTTGTACCTGAAAGACATTCCTTATGGTACAATACTCCACAGCATAGAACTCCGACCGGGCCAGGGAGCCAAAATGGCACGCAGTGCAGGTTCTCATGCACAGCTGCTCTCACGTGAAGGCCGCTTTGCTATACTTAAACTACCCTCCGGAGAGACGAGGATGATACTTAAAAGCTGTAAAGCCACAATTGGTATGGTATCCAACATCGACCACAGTATTGAACTGTCTGGAAAAGCCGGCAGAAGCCGCTGGAAAGGACGGCGCCCAAGAACACGTGCTGTTGTGATGAACCCCGTCGATCACCCGATGGGTGGTGGAGAAGGTCGCGCTTCAGGCGGACTGCCACGTTCAAGAAATGGAATGCCGGCAAAAGGGTATAAAACCCGACAGCCTAAGAAGGATTCCAACCGTTATATTATTGAAAGAAGAAAGAAAAAGAGAAAATAATTAAAAGCTAGACGGATATGAGTCGTTCACTGAATAAAGGACCATATATATATTATAAGCTCGAGAAAAAGATTTTGGCCATGCAAGAAGCCAAAAAGAAGAGCGTAATCAAAACATGGTCGCGTGCCTCCGTTATTTCACCGGATTTTGTCGGCCTTACGATTGCTGTTCATAACGGAAACAAGTTCATTCCGGTGTATATAACAGAAAACATGGTAGGTCATAAGCTGGGTGAATTTGCACCCACCCGCATATACAGAGGTCATGCTGGTGCGAAAGATAAAGGCAAAAAATAAAGATACTGAATAATGGGAGCTAAAAAACATAATAAGGCAGAAGAGCGCAAGGAAGCCAACAAAAACCGGTACATTGCCCGGTTACGTAACTATCCTACTTCCCCTCGTAAAATGCGGCTCATGGCACAAATGATTCGCGGTGAAGGAGTGGAAAATGCCTTGCAATTGCTGAAACATTCACCGCAGGCAGCAGCAACGCAGATGTATAAACTGCTGTTATCGGCCATAGCTAATTGGCAGGTGAAAAATGAAGGAGCGCGAATGGAAGAAGCAAACCTTTATGTGAAGAAGGTTCAGGTTGATGGAGCAAGAATGCTTAAGCGTATTCAACCACGTGCCCAGGGTCGCGCCAACCGTATCAGGAAGCGGTCGAACCACATAACGATTGAATTGGGTAGTAAAGAGAATAACGATAATAATTAATAAACAGTAGATGGGACAAAAAACAAATCCAATAGGTCTTAGAATCGGGATTATCAAAGGATGGAATTCCAACTGGTATGGCGGAAAACGTTTTGAGGATAAGCTTGTAGAAGACAAGAAAATACGCCAGTACCTGCATGCTCGTCTCTCTAAGGCTGGTATAGCTAAGATTATTATAGAGCGTACTTTAAAGCTGGTGACTGTTACCATCCATACTGCCCGTCCGGGTATGATCATTGGTAAAGGAGGCCAGGAAGTAGATAAGCTTAAAGAAGAGCTCAAGAAACTTACAAAGAAAGAAATTCAAATAAACATTTCAGAAATAAAACGTCCTGAACTGGATGCCTCTTTGGTAGCTAACAGTATTGCTAAACAAATAGAAGGCAGAATATCCTTCCGCCGGGCAGCAAAAACCGCTGTTGCATCTACGATGCGCATGGGTTCCGAAGGGATTAAAATCCTTGTCTCCGGGCGACTAGGCGGTGCAGAAATGGCCCGTAATGAAATGTATAAAGAAGGACGTATTCCTTTGCATACCTTGCGTGCCGATATCGATTATGCGCGTGATGAGGCCCATACTACCTACGGACGTATTGGTGTAAAAGTATGGATTTGTAAAGGGGAGATATACGGCAAACCAGAGTTGGTCCCCACTGGCGAAAGCAAGAAGGGCGGTCGCAAAGGCGCTGGTCGAAAAGGAAGAAGAAAATAATCGTATCATTATTAAATAAGGTGGATAATGCTACAACCGAAAAAAGCAAAGCATAGAAAGCAACAAAAAGGACGAATGAAAGGCAATGCCCAGCGGGGTAACCAGATAGCATTCGGCTCCTTTGGCATAAAAGCGCTCGATTCAACCTGGATAACAGGTCGACAAATTGAGTCAGCACGACAGGCTTTAACACGTCATATGAAACGTGAAGGCCGCCTGTGGATTCGTATTTTTCCCGATAAACCAATATCTAAGAAACCGGCAGAAGTTCGGATGGGTAAAGGAAAAGGCACACCCGAATTATATGTGGCTCCGGTAACGCCCGGTCGAATCTTGTTTGAAATTGACGATGTGCCGGAAAAAATTGCGAAAGAAGCCCTGCGCCTGGCAGCCCAGAAGCTTCCTATTCCGGTGAAATTTGTTAAAAGACCCGATTACGAAAAATAAGGTGATAAGACAATGAAACAACAAGTAATAAATGAGTTGACAACTGAGGAAGTCCGCGAGCGTCTGGATGAACAGCAGAAACATCTGAATAAGCTGAAGCTGAACCACGCTGTTTCACCGCTGGAAGATCCGAACAAGATCAAGGAGAACCGTAAGATTATTGCCAGGCTGAAAACCGAGCTCCGGAAACGAGAATTAGAGGAACAATCAAATAATAAGTAAATCCAATGGAACGAAATCTACGTAAAGCAAGAACAGGGCTGGTAGTCAGCAACAAGATGGATAAAACCATTGTTGTGGAGGTGTTACGCAAACAAAGGCACCCGATGTACGGGAAATTTGTCAATAAGCGTTCCAGGTTTGTTGCACATGATGAGGAAAATACGGCTAATGCCGGCGATACAGTAAGCATCATGGAAACCCGTCCGTTAAGTAAGCGAAAAAATTGGAGATTAGTGAAAATCATTGAAAGAGCTAAGTAATAGTTTGAACTATGATACAACAAGAATCAAAACTTTCAGTTGCCGATAACAGTGGTGCAAAATCTGTTTCGTGCATCCGAGTGCTGGGCGGGACCAAAAAACGTTATGCTTCTATAGGTGATATGGTGGTCGTTAGCGTCAAGAGTTCGATGCCATCAGGCACAGTAAAAAAAGGCACCATATCACGCGCCGTTGTTGTACGTGCTAATAAAGAAGTACGTCGCCAGGACGGGTCCTATATTCGTTTTGACGATAATGCCGTGGTGCTGCTCAACGATACTGGCGAGATGACCGGTACACGAATTTTTGGCCCTGTGGCACGTGAGTTGAGGGAAAAGAATTTCATGAAAATCGTATCACTGGCACCTGAAGTGCTGTAAATGTTTCGAAAAGTTATGGGAACCAAACTACATATCAGGAAAGGGGATACCGTAAAAGTTATCACCGGAACCTCAAAAGGAACGCAAGGCAGAGTGTTGTCTATCGATATGAAGAACAACCGTGCCATTGTAGAAGGGGTGAATATGGTTAAAAAGCATACAAAACCCAATCAGGAGAACCCTAAAGGCGGTATCGTTAAGCAGGAAGCCCCCATTCACATGTCCAATTTAATGGTGGTGGATGCATCCGGTAATGCTACCCGGCTGGGGCGCAAGAAAGATGATAATACCGGACAAACTGTTCGTTACTCAAAAAAATCAGGGGAGGAGATTAAATAATGAGCTACGTACCAAGAGTAAAAGAAAACTATCAGAAAGAGGTGGCACCGAAATTAAAGGAACAATTCGGTTACAGCAGTGTCATGGCTATTCCAAGGTTAGTGAAAATAACCATTAACCAGGGATTGAGTGATGCTATCACTGATAAGAAAGTACTCGAAAAAGGGTTAAATGAATTAACCACTATAGCAGGTCAAAAAGCCGTGCCCACTTATTCACGAAAAGACATAGCCAGTTTTAAACTGCGTAGAGGAATGCCCATTGGCGTGCGCGTAACCCTCAGAGGCAACCGCATGTATGAATTTATCGACAGACTGACGTCCGTGGCCATGCCCCGTATTCGCGACTTTAAAGGGGTGAGCGATAAAGGCTTTGATGGACATGGAAACTTTACCTTTGGTGTACCGGAACAAATTATTTTTCCGGAAATCAATCTGGATGATGTCAACCGGTTAAATGGGTATAATGTGACTTTTGTTACAACGGCTACGACCGATAAAGAATGTCATGCATTGTTAAAACATTTAGGTTTTCCGTTTAAAAATCAATCATAAGCTATGGCAAAAGAGTCAATGAAAGCGAGAGAGGTTAAACGTGCCAGACTCGTAAAAAAATATGAAAAAAAACGAGCTGAACTCAAAGCAGCAGGAGATTGGGAAGCCCTTCAAAAGCTGCCCAGAAATGCATCGCCCGTGCGATTGCATAATCGCTGCCAGATGACAGGACGTCCTAAAGGCTACATGCGCCAATTTGGAGTATCCCGGATTAATTTCAGGGAGCTGGCCTTAAAAGGATTAATCCCAGGAGTTCGTAAAGCTAGTTGGTAATAATTGAAATTCAATAGAATCATAAGATGTATACAGATCCAATAGCAGATTATTTAACAAGAATAAGGAATGCCATAATGGCCAACCACAGGGTTGTAGAAATTCCTGCATCTAATTTGAAAAGGGAGGTTACGAAAATCCTTTTTGAAAAAGGCTATGTGCTTAATTACAAGTTCGAGGATGATAATAAGCAAGGCATTATTAAAATTGCCCTCAAATATCATCCTGTTACTAAATTATCAGCCATTAACAAATTAGAACGATCCAGCCGGCCGGGCCTGCGGAAATATGCCAATTCAAGCGAATTACCGCGCGTACTTAACGGACTGGGGATTGCAATTATATCTACATCCCGTGGTGTGATGACCGATAAAGAAGCCCGAAACTTACATGTTGGTGGCGAAGTAATATGTTACGTTAGCTAATTTAAAGGAGGTAGTATGTCAAGAATAGGAATACAGCCAGTAAATATCCCCGAAGGTGTTGAGGTTAGCATCACGGATGATAATTTAGTAACAGTGAAAGGTAAGCAGGGTGAGCTACATCAAAAAGTTCATCCGGAAATAAAAGTGAAGCAGGAAGAGAACCAGGTTGTTCTTGAGCGCCCAACCGACTATAAATCCCATAAAGCATTGCATGGGCTCTATCGTGCCTTGATCAATAATATGGTAACAGGTGTTACTGAAGGGTTTAAAATAGAACTGGAACTTGCTGGTGTTGGGTATCGTGCTGAGGTGAAAGATAACGTTTTGGATTTAACCATGGGATTTTCACACCATGTGTACCTGCAACTGCCTGATATTATTAAGGTAGAAGCGGCAACAGAGCGTGGTAAAAACCCACTGGTCACCCTCACCTCACCGGATAAGCAACTCGTAGGACAGGTTGCGGCGAAAATCCGCGAATTAAGACGTCCTGAGCCTTACAAAGGAAAAGGCGTTAAGTTTAAGGGTGAAGTACTTCGTCGTAAGGCAGGAAAATCTGCTTCATCGACCTAATAAAAAATTAACAACCGCCTGGTGAAGAGCCAGGGTATTAAAGTCTTTAACTATGAAGAAAATAAAGAATAAAAAGGTTGCCAGAAGGTTTAAAATAAAGCGAAGGGTCCGTAAAACCGTACTTGGAACAACTGAACGACCCAGGTTAAGTGTTTTCCGTAGTAACAAACAGATGTATGTTCAGCTTATCGATGACTTGAAAGGGCATACTATGGTAGCAGCATCTTCCCGCGATAAAGATTTGGCTGAGGCAAAAGGAAATAAAAGCGAAATAGCTAAACAAGTGGGAATGGCCGTTGCAGAAAAAGCCAAAGAGCAAGGTATCGACAAGGTGGTTTTTGACAGGAACGGATACAAATATCACGGAAGAGTTAAAGCACTGGCAGAAGGTGCAAGAGAAAAAGGACTTAAATTTTAAAAAATTATGGCCAAAGTAAACCTGAAAAGAATAAAATCCAGTGAAATAGAATTCAAAGACAGGCTGGTAGCTATCAAGCGCGTGGTGAAAGTAACTAAGGGGGGTCGAACCTTCAGCTTTGCTGCTATCGTTGTTGTAGGCGATGAAAATGGTATTGTTGGATATGGCTTGGGAAAAGCAAAAGAAGTAACTTCTGCCATTGCCAAAGGTATTGACGATGCCAAGAAAAATTTGGTCGAAGTACCTGTGATTAATAATACCATCCCGCATCAGCAAACAGGAAAATACAGTGGCGCAGAAGTATTTATTAAGCCGGCCGCTCCTGGTACAGGAGTTATTGCAGGCGGTGCCATGCGCGCTGTTTTGGAAAGTGTGGGAATCAACAACGTATTAGCTAAATCCAAAGGGTCTTCCAACCCGCACTCCGTGGTGAAAGCAACAATTGATGCCCTTACGCGGGAACGCGATGCTAAAACCATTGCAGAATTAAGGGGAGTAGACCTGAATACAGTTTTTAACGGTTAATATTGACAGCAAACAATAATTTGTCATGACAAAAGTTAGAATTACTCAAATACGTTCGAAAATAGACCGGCCCGCCAGGCAGAAAAGAACCCTGGAAGCGCTCGGCATAAAAAAAATGCATCACACTCGCGAAGTTGAACTCACACCCAATATTCAGGGAATGATTCGCAAGGTGCAACACTTAGTAAAAGTTGAAGAAGTTAAGTAATATTTAACAATAGAAAAAGATATGGATCTGAGTAAATTAAAACCTGCAGAAGGATCAGTACACAAGCGCAAGCGAATTGCCCGTGGCGAAGGTGGTACAGGTGATACTGCCGGAAGAGGACACAAAGGGGCTAAATCGCGTTCCGGGTCAAAACGAAAAATAGGTTTTGAAGGGGGACAAATGCCGCTGTATCGCAGATTGCCTAAATACGGTTTTAAAAATGTCAATCGTAAGAATTTTAGGGGCGTAAATCTGGATCAACTGCAATCCCTCGCAGAACGCAAAAAGCTTGAAACAATCGATATTCAGGTGATTAAAGAAAACGACCTGGCAGGTAAACACGAATTGGTTAAAATACTGGGCCGCGGCGAGCTGAAAACCAAACTGGATGTAACAGCAAACGCATTTTCTGCAACAGCACAGAAAGCTATTGAAGACCAAGGCGGTACAGCAACAAAAATCGAGGCTTAATGAAAAGACTAATACAAACAATACGGAACATATCCAAGATAGAGGATCTGCGAAAACGGATTTTGTACACATTGGGTATCATACTTATTTACCGGTTAGGTGCTTATGTGGTAATTCCAGGAGTTGATCCTCATCAGTTGAGTGCTTTAGAAGATCAAACCAGTGGCGGGCTGTTGGGACTGTTAAACATGTTTTCGGGGGGAGCGTTTTCCAACGCGTCTATTTTTGCCCTCGGAATCATGCCTTATATCTCCGCCTCCATTGTAGTTCAGCTTATGGGTATCGCCGTTCCATATTTCCAGAAACTCCAACGAGAGGGAGAAAGTGGGCGTAAAAAGTTGAACCAGATTACACGTTACCTGACGGTGATAATCACCGGCTTTCAGGCTCCGGGTTATCTGGCCAACCTCGTAAGACAGCTGCCGGCAGAGGCAATAACGCCTTTTGACCCGACAGTGACCACCCCAACAACATTCTTCTGGGTCTCTTCCACAATCATACTCGTTTCAGGAACCATGTTTGTTATGTGGCTCGGTGAACGCATTACCGATAAAGGAATAGGTAACGGGATTTCGCTGATTATCATGATCGGTATTATTGCCCGGCTGCCATTTGCTCTATTTGGTGAGTTTGTATCACGAATGGAAGAACAGGGTGGAGGTTTGGTTGCCTTCTTGTTAGAGATCGTTTTCCTTATCTTTGTAATCCTGCTTACAATACTCCTTGTTAAAGGTACCCGGAAGATACCGGTTCAATATGCCAAGCGGATTGTTGGTAATAAACAATATGGCGGCGTTAGACAATATATACCACTCAAAGTAAATTCAGCCGGTGTAATGCCGATTATCTTTGCGCAGGCTATTATGTTTTTGCCTCTAACGCTGGCGGGATTTGCAGAATCGGATGCGTTAAGCGGTTTTGCCCGCACATTCACCGATATCAATGGGTTCTGGTATAACTTTGTATTTGCTGTATTGATTATTCTATTTACCTACTTCTATACAGCCATTACCATCAACCCGCAACAAATGGCCGAAGATATGAAGCGAAACGGCGGATTTATTCCAGGAGTAAAACCAGGGAAAAAAACCGTTGAATTTATAGATAATATAATGTCTCGAATCACATTACCAGGCTCCATATTCCTGGCGTTTGTGGCTGTTATGCCCGCCTTTGTAAGGTTGGTAGGAGTCAGCACACAATTTGCCCAGTTTTTTGGAGGCACATCGCTGTTGATTCTGGTAGGCGTGATTCTTGATACATTGCAACAAATTGAAAGTCACCTGCTGATGCGCCATTACGATGGGTTAACAAAATCGGGACGCATTAAGGGTCGTTCAGCAATGAGCATGGGCGGTTAATAACTAACAGCTAAAGGAAAGGAAAAAGGCAATTAGTATGCTAAAGCCTAAAAGTGCGGAAGAAATTGAATTGTTGCGCAAAAGTTCTTTACTTGTTGGAAAAACACTGGGAGAGATTGCAAAACATGTTGAGCCTGGTGTGAAGACAAAGAAACTGGACGAGATTGCAGAGGAATATATCAGGGATCATGGAGCGATCCCCGGTTTTAAAGGATATGGTGGTTTTCCGGGATCGCTCTGTATTTCAGTAAATGAGACAGTGGTTCATGGAATCCCCAGTGATAAAGAGCTGCAGGATGGTGACATTGTCTCGATAGATTGTGGGACAATCATTGATGGATACTACGGCGATTCTGCTTACACTTTTGCTGTGGGCGAAATCAGTGAGGAAGTGAGCAATCTGCTGAAGCGGACCAAAGAATCTCTTTACCTTGGCCTGGAAAAAGCCATCGCCGGAAACCGGGTGGGAGATATTGGTTACACTGTTCAATCCTATATAGAGCAGTATGGATATGGGATTGTAAGAGAGCTAGTGGGGCATGGTGTAGGTAAGCAAATGCATGAGAAGCCTGAAATACCCAACTACGGGCGTAAAGGCACGGGAGCGAAACTCCCCGAAGGGTTAGTTATTTGTATTGAGCCAATGATTAACCTGGGTACAAAAAATATTATGCAGGAAAGCGATGGCTGGACCATAAAAACAACAGATGGGAAGCCCTCAGCGCACTATGAGTTGGAAGTAGCGGTTGGAAAAGAAAAAGTTGATGTATTGACCAGTTATGAGCAAATAGATGAAGTTTTAAATAAAAGAGATTAATTATAATGGTAAAACAACAATCTATAGAACAAGACGGAACAGTAACTGAATCACTCGGAAATGCCATGTTTCGTGTCGAGCTGGAGAACGGACACGAGATAACAGCACATATTTCCGGGAAAATGCGGATGCATTACATCAAAATTTTACCCGGTGACCGTGTTAAAATTGAGATGTCACCTTACGACTTGACTAAAGGGCGCATCGTTTTTAGATATAAGTAAAGCGAATTAATAGAAATCTGGATTAGAACCTGGAAATATATATAACGATGAAAACAAGAGCATCAATAAAGAAAAGATCTTCCAGCGACAAAATTGTCCGTCGTAAAGGAAGATTATACGTTATCAACAAGAAGAATCCAAAGAATAAGCAAAGACAAGGTTAATTAAAAACTAATTTAGTAATATGGCAAGGATAGCTGGTGTAGATTTACCAAATAACAAACATGGCGTTATCAGTCTGACCTATATTTACGGTATAGGTAAAAGCATCGCTGCAGAAATATTGGATAAAGCCAATATTGCACACAATAAAAAGGTGGAAGACTGGAATGACGAAGAGGTAAAGACCATACGTAACATAATTAACGATGATTACACCGTAGAAGGTGAATTGCGTTCAGAAATCCAAATGAACATCAAGCGATTGATGGACATTGGTTGCTATCGTGGTATCCGTCACCGCACTGGTATGCCACTCAGAGGGCAAAGTACGAAAAACAATGCCCGTACACGTAAAGGTAGGAAGAAAACTGTTGCGAATAAGAAGAAAGCGCCTACCAAAGGTTAATGTTTGATTAAAGAAGCGAAAGAAATTTACCAAGAATTATGGCTAAGACAGTAAAACGTTCAAAAGTAACAAGAAAACGCAAGGTATCAGTCGATCCGGTTGGCAAGGCATTCATAAATGCTACGTTTAATAATATTATTATCTCCCTTACCAATGGTAACGGGCAGGTAATAACATGGTCTTCCGCCGGCAAGATGGGGTTCAAAGGTTCTAAAAAGAACACCCCCTATGCAGCCCAGATGGCTGCCCAGGACTGTTCCAAAGCCGCATATGATATGGGGCTTCGAAAAGTCAAAGTCTATGTAAAAGGCCCTGGCTCCGGAAGAGAGTCGGCTATAAGAACCATCCACTCAAACGGTGTGGAAGTCACAGAAATTCGTGACATCACTCCATTGCCTCACAATGGATGTCGTCCTCCTAAACGCCGCAGAGTTTAATTTGTGTAATATTAATTGATTGGAAAAGTAAAAATTAGTAGAAAATGGCAAGATACATTGGTCCAAAGACTAAAATAGCTAGAAAATTTCGTGAGCCGATATATGGACCCGATCGTTATTTTGAGAAGAAAAAATATCCCCCGGGACAACACGGAAACTCAAAACGACGCAAGAAGCAATCCGAATACGGGATGCAGTTAATGGAAAAACAAAAGGCGAAATATACTTACGGAATCCTCGAGAAACAGTTTCGTAAAATGTACCGCCGTGCCTCCAGTAGAAAAGGAATTACTGGTGAAATATTATTGCAGCTTGCTGAATCGCGGCTCGATAACGTGGTATACCGTATGGGTATTGCCCCAACACGAGCCGGAGCGCGCCAGTTGGTAACTCACAAACACATCGTCGTCAATGAAAAGGTCACCAATATTCCTTCTTATGAAGTTCAGGAAGGCGATATTATAAGTGTTCGTGAGCGCTCCAAATCTATGGAAGCCATTACCGACTCGCTAAGTACCCGCAAAAATCAGTTCCCGTGGTTTGAATGGGATGACGATAAAATGCGTGGAAAAATGATTCAAATGCCAACCAGGGAGCAGATCCCTGAAAATATCAAGGAACAGCTTATTGTGGAATTGTATTCCAAATAATATTTTAAGTGAACCTTATTAGTTAATCAACCAAGGATTTAAATATGGCAATTTTAGCTTTTCAAAAGCCTGAAAAGGTTATAATGAATGAAGCAGACGATTTTCGGGGAAAATTTGAATTTCGTCCGCTCGAACCGGGCTTTGGTATTACAATCGGTAACGCATTGAGGAGGATTTTACTCTCTTCGGTCGAAGGTTATGCCATTACAAACGTTCGCATCGAAGGAGTAGAGCATGAGTTTACGACGATCAAGGGCGTTGTTGAAGATGTTACCGATATTCTGCTGAATATGAAACAAATACGTTTTAAGCAGCAGCTCGAAGAAGAGACCAGTGAAAAAGTACAAGTGGTTATTGGCGACCAGAAAGTCTTTAAAGCCGGAGACATCAACAAATTTCTTAACGTTTTTCAGGTATTGAACCCTGAACAGGAAATTTGTCATATGGATGCATCCGTCAAACTAACCATTGAGCTGACCATCCAAAAAAGCCGGGGGTATGTCCCTGCTGAAGAGAATAAGGATGAAAATGCCCCCATAGGGACTATTGCACTGGATTCGATTCATACACCGATAAAGAAAGTCAGTTACGACATTGAAAATTACAGGGTAGAACAAAAAACCGACTACGAAAAGCTGGTATTTGATATCCAAACCGATGGTTCAATTCATCCGAAAAACGCTTTGAAAGAGGCAGCCAAGACGCTGATTCATCATTTTATGCTCTTTTCCGACGAAAAGATCACACTGGATGATGAAGAAAAGTCAGTGAGCGAGGAATTCGATGAGAACACCTTGCATACGCGGCAAGTTCTCAAGACAAAACTGGTAGATCTCGACTTGTCTGTTCGTGCTTTGAACTGTCTTAAAGCTGCTGATGTCGACACGCTAGGCGATTTAGTAGCTTTTAACAAGAACGATCTTCTTAAGTTCAGAAACTTCGGTAAGAAGTCTCTGGCCGAACTGGAAGAGCTCGTGAAGGCCAAAGGGCTGGAGTTTGGAATGAATACAGCTAAGTATAAATTAGATAAGGATTAATTGCAATGAGACACAGAAAGAAATTTAATCATCTGAAAAGAAATCGCGCTCACAGAAGAGCTATGCTTTCTAACATGGCTTCTTCACTTATCATACATAAACGCATTCATACAACGCTGGCTAAAGCTAAAGCGCTCAGAGTTTATGTTGAGCCGCTGATTACGCGTTCCAAGAATGACTCCACGCATTCCAGGAGGGTCGTTTTCGCACACCTTCATAATAAGGAATCTGTTAATGAGTTGTTCCGTGAAGTGGCTACCAAAGTGGCCGACCGTCCGGGTGGGTATACACGCATCCTGAAACTGGGACCCAGAAAAGGCGATAGCGCTGAGATGGCTATGGTAGAACTGGTCGACTATAACGAGAATCTTCTGGCGGAAAAAGAAGAGGAGCAAAAGTCGAAAAGGCGTACACGACGTAGTGGCAGAAGAAAGAAATCTTCAGGTGAAGACCAAAAACAGCCGGCTACAGCTCAGGCTGGAAAAGCTCAGGCAGAGGAATCAGCCGAAGCAGAAACAGCACAACAGGAAGCTCCTGCAGTAGAAGAACCCAAAGCCCCGGAACCGGAAGCTAAGGAAGAACCCAAAGCTGAAGAACAACCGGCCGAAGCGAAGGAAGAAAAACCTGCGGAAGAAGAGAAAAAGGAAGAAAAGAAAGAAGAAAAGCAGGATACCGAATCCAAAAAGCAGGATGCGGAAGACGACAAGAAAGAGGAAGACAAAAGTGATGAGGATAAGAAAGAATAAACGTCTTCACTCAAAATATAAGCGCCGGGGAACTTGCCGAAAGTTCCCCGGTTTTTTTATGCCTGAAGAAAAGCTCTTTTGATAATTGCCCGAATCTTATGGGTTGCTTATTTTATCATGAATCACGGAGCGATAGCGGAGTGATGCAGTGAGGATACTTGAAGTTGCCAAAAAAGATGGGTCATATCTAACCTGAATTGGCCAGGTAAATGATTACGTTTGTTTTTTTGTGCAAAATTATTTTATGGCATACTGCCATGTGGCAGTATGTATATTATCAGATTGATTTTTGTAGGGTTTGCCGTGAACTCATAATTCATGAATTTCCATTGGTTTATTAATTCTTTGTTTTATGAGCATAGTATCCCCAATATCTCAACATTGAGTCCATTCAATGATGAAGCCACAGGAATCAACCCGATGATAGAAAGTTTTAAGGCCTCGATATCAAATGTTTACATTAACCTCACCAGCGGTTGGCCCACCGGTAAGGCTGTAAACCCTGCTATCAATCTTCCATTTCGTTGTTTAGCTTCTTACGATAATCGTAATACTTCTTCCCGCCATAAGCGGCGCCCATAGCTACCAGCATGGCCACACCACCCCCGATGGGTGCCCCACGTGGCTCTTGATCATCCGTTTCTCCATGATTAGCTGGGGGTGGGGGCACATCTTGTCCGAAAGAAATTAATGGAAGAATGGTTATTAAGAAAGCCGCTATTATATTTGTTATCTTTTTCATGGTTCTAAAGTTTTCAGATTAATAAATAATGACTTTTTTGGTGGTGACACCTTCATCAGCTTGCACTCGCACTATAAAAGGCCCTGCCTGACTGAGGGTAATGACCTTACCATCTGATTTGTATAATTCGCTATAAACCAATTGTCCAAGTGTATTGTAAACGAAGAGTTCGGCATTGGTTAGTTTTTTATCAGAATGAATAAAAATCCTGTTATGATGCGAATAAATACTTACACCTTCCAGCTCAGCTCTTTGCTCATTTATACCTACATCAGATTTAAAATTTAGCATAAAACGATTTATATTGTCTTCTGTTGAAGCAGTAAACGTAT
>CAYFQK010000016.1:0-24261 GCA_964345255.1 uncultured Bacteroidales bacterium
GGGTTTTGCCCTGGAGGTATTTTTGTGAGCGCTCTTCTTCCAACACTTTCTTCTCAATCTCTTCCTTCGGCATATCGAGGGGCAGCTCCATTTTGAAACGCATCTTACCGTTGAAGGAGACCGGGTACTCATAGGTGCTTTCTTTTATGTATTCTTCGTTGAACTCCGGATCCCTTACGTGAGCAATCGTTTCTTCATGCCCCAGGAGTCGCCAAAGTTCTTCGGCCATATGTGGGGCAAATGGTGAGAGAAGCACCGTCAGTGGCTCAAGAATCGCTCGCTTGTTGCACTTGAGCTCGTTCAGCTGATTGGTACAAATCATAAACTGGCTAATGGTGGTGTTGAAGGAAAAGCGCTCCATGTCATCGGTTACCTTCTTGATGGTTTGATGGAGGATTTTCAGTTCTTTCTTATCCGGCTCATCTTCACTGACCTTGAAGTTGTTGTTTTCATCATGGAAAAGGCGCCAGAATTTTTTTACGAAGCGGAAAACGCCTTCGATTCCCTGCGTATCCCAGGGTTTATCTTCGTAAATGGGTCCCAGGAACATTTCATATAACCTGAAGGTATCGGCACCATACTGCTCTATCAGATCGTCGGGATTTACCACGTTGTGTTTCGACTTACTCATCTTTTCTATTTCCGTTCCACAAACGTATGTGCCATTATCTTCAAGAATAAATTCGGCATCCTGGTATTCGGGCATCCATTCGCGGAAAGCCTGGATATCCAGCTCGTCGTTGTGCACGATGTTCACGTCTACGTGGATGCGCTGGGTATCGTATTCTTTTCGCTTGTGGTAGGAAACAAATTTTTTGGTTCCCACCACGCGGTAGACGAAATTTGACCGGCCCTGGATTTTACCCTGGTTAATCAGGCGCTTAAACGGCTCGGTTTCCACCGTCAATCCCAAATCATAGAGGAAGTGACTCCAGAAGCGGGCGTAAACCAGGTGGCCGGTGGCGTGCTCTTCGCCGCCCATGTAAAGGTCCACATCGCGCCAGTATTCTACCGCTTCTTTAGAGAAATACTCCCGGTCGTTACGCGGGTCCATGTAGCGGTAGTAGTATCCGCTCGAGCCGGCAAATCCGGGCATGGTGTTTACTTCCAGTGGATAGCCTTCTTTGGTTTTCCAGTTTTTGGCACGTGCCAGCGGAGGATCGCCTTCTTCTGTCGGCTGATATTTATCCACTTCGGGGAGCTCCAGCGGAAGTTCGCTTTCGTCGAGTGGATAGGGTGTCCCGTCTTTGTAATAGATGGGGAAAGGCTCTCCCCAGTATCTTTGGCGACTGAAAATGGCATCTCTGAGGCGATAATTTACTGTGCCATATCCGATTTCTTTGTTTTCTATGAACTTAATAGTTTCGGTAATCGCATCATTCACATCCATTTCGTTAAGGAAATCCGAATTGATCATCACGCCCTCCTTCGAATCATATGAGTCGCTCCATGTTGCAGGGTCGGCGGGCTCTTCGTCTTTTTTCACCACCACCTGGATAATGGGGAGGTTAAAATGTTTGGCAAAGGCAAAATCGCGGCTGTCGTGACCGGGAACAGCCATGATGGCTCCTGACCCATAGCCACTCAATACGTAATCGGCTACCCATATAGGAATTTCTTTCCCGTTGATCGGGTTGATGCCATGGGCACCTGTAAATACACCGGTAATCTTTTTTACATCGGATATTCTTTCCCGCTCCGAGCGGTTTTTAGCCCAGGTCAGGTACTCTTCCACCTCTTTTTTATGTTCACCGGTGGTGATTTCTTCCACCAGGTCATGCTCGGGAGCCAGGACCATGAAGGTTGAGCCAAACAGCGTATCGGGACGTGTTGTAAACACGTCAATGCGCTCATTATGTTTTTTAATTTTGAAATAAACCGTAGCCCCTTCCGAACGTCCGATCCAGTTGCGCTGGACTTCTTTAATGGATTCTGACCAATTGATTTTATCCAGCCCGTCAAGCAATCGCTGAGCATAAGCGCTTATACGCAGCGACCACTGCTTCATTTTTTTTCGCTCTACAGGATGCCCTCCTCTTTCCGAATAACCGTCTTTCACTTCGTCATTGGCTAAAACAGTTCCCAATGCCGGACACCAGTTTACCATAGTTTCGGAGAGATAAGCCAGGCGATAATTCATCAGCAAAGTTTGTTGCTCCTTCTCTGACATTTGATTCCATTCCTTGGCAGTAAAAGGCTCGTGTGGATCGCAGGAAGCATCGATGTTTTGATTTCCGTTTTTCTCAAATTCAGCAATGAGCGTTTCAATCGGTTCGGCCCGGTTGGTTTGGTTGCTGAACCAGTGTTTAAACAGCTTTATAAAAGTCCATTGGGTCCATTTGTAATATTCAGGATCGCAGGTACGCACCTCGCGGTCCCAGTCGTAAGAAAACCCTATCTGATCGAGCTGTTGGCGGTAACGTTTAATATTTTGTTCGGTGGTAACCCGTGGGTGAGTTCCCGTTTGGATGGCGTATTGTTCGGCAGGAAGACCGTAAGCATCGTAGCCCATGGGGTGAAGCACGTTGTAGCCCTGATGCCGCTTGAAGCGGGCAAAAATATCGGAAGCAATGTATCCCAGTGGGTGCCCTACGTGAAGTCCCGAGCCCGAAGGATAGGGGAACATATCGAGCACGTAATATTTGGGTTTGCTGTGGTCGATGTAGGTTTTAAATGTCTTGTTTTCTTCCCAGTACTTTTGCCACTTTTGTTCTATCTCCCTGAAATTGTATTCCATTCTTAAAAAGCTTTATTGTTTATGATTAACCCTTTTGAAGCCAGCAAATTTAGCAAAAAAATGGGGTATGGGAAAAGCGGCCTGTAAACAAAAAAAGGCAGGTAACAACTCGCCGGATTTTTGTTAACTGCCCATTTCTTCGAATAAAGTCATTAGTGGTTTAAATCATAGCCATGCCATGCCTGGGTTTCTTTTTTAACAGATTGTCAAGGATAATCAATGAGCCGATTGCTGCGGGAACTATCAGGGAAAGTTTATTGGAAAAAAGGCCTTTAAAAAGGGAAGAAACATACTCACCCACTTGTAAAAAAGAAGCAAAAATACTTTGTAATTGTCCGGTGCTTATAGTTTCTTTCATTCCCTGGAAGTTGAATAACGATAAGTCGATAACAAAACTTAAGCCAAACAGAACAACAAAAACGGCTGCTACGGCGTAAATAAGTTGTTTACTGATTATGGGTTTGGTGTCTTCTTCAAGGATCACATTTGATTCAACCATGCCCATAACATTATCGGTAAAATGCTGAGGAGCATTTTCAACCTTATGGTGCTTCATTAAATCTTTTAATGGGTCGTTATTTTGGTTTATATCGTTCATTGCTTTCGGCTGATTAATTTTTCTTTCATTAAAACGTCTAACTCGTCGTATAGTTTTTTACGAATTCTGTGAAGCTTTACCTTCACGTTGGATTCGGATAAACCTGCTATCTCTGCTATTTCACTGATCGAACATTCTTCTTTGTAATAGAATGTAATGATCAGATATTCTTTTTCGGGCAACTGAGCAAGTACATGATCGATTAACTGCTTTTGTTTTTGAGTGTCCAGCGTATAAATATCCTCGTTTATGTCATCATGGGTATAATTTTCCATGACTTGCTCATCAAGTGCCCCCATTTCAATTTTCTTTTTTCTGGTTTGAGTAATTGCTGCATTATAAGCAATCCGATATAGCCAGGTAGAAAATTTTGATTTTCCCTTAAAACTATCTAATGAATGAAAAGCTTTCAAAAACACATCCTGTGAAATTTCCTCCGTTTCTTCATGGCTGCGAACAATTTTTTTTACAATTGTGTAAACCATATCTTTATACCTGTCCACGAGTATTGCAAAGGCGGAGCTATCGCCTTTCTGAATTTTTTGGATGCAGGTATGATCATCTGGCTTTTTCATTCGTTTAGTATGACGAAGATATTGGCTTGTGGTTACAGATATTAAAATTAAAGTTTTAATTCAGTTGATGCAACAGAAGGAGGGTTTAATATTTTTTCAGGCGGCATAACTCAATCAATCAAAAAGATTTGCCCCAGGCAAAGAGAGACGCCCCTATGAATAACGTAATGCCATTTGCTGATTCTGCTTTTTAAAAGCCCCTAAAATTTAACCTCCCTGTACAACTTCTTCAAAACCTTTGCTCCACAACTTTTCAGGCCTGGAGTGGCTTTTGGCATAAGATTTTCGATAATAGCCAGGGCTCAGGTTTGAGATCGGGTTCATCCTCGGAGATTTCACAGAGAATAGGCATGCAGAACATTTTTACGCCGGTGGGACGGTTGGCATCCGTTAGCCAGGTAAAACAAACGTCTGCCAGAACTCCATAATCCTCTGCCGTATATCCGCCAATATAAATCATTTTCAGAAAATGGCGCCACAGTGAATCGGTGGGGACTTCGGGCAGACGTTTTATCTGTACTACCTGTGTGCCTTTATCCCTTACGGAAACTTCGGATATTTCTGAAAATCCGGGTCGCGCTTTTCTAAAAAGGCATTCTTCCCTTCCTGCGCTTCTTCGGTGAGGTAGTAAAGCAATGTTGCATTCCCTGCTAATTCCTGAATGCCTGCCTGTCCGTCGAGTTCGGCGTTCATCCCCATCTTGATCATCCGCAGGGCCATGGGCGAGCGCTGCATCATGGTCTTTGACCAATCGACAACCTCATCTTCCAGTTGGTCGAGCGGAACCACCTTGTTGACCAGACCCATATCTTCTGCTTCCTTAGCAGAATACTGCCGGCACAGGAACCATATTTCGCGGGCTTTCTTCTGACCTACGTGGCGCGCAAGGTAGGAAGAACCGAATCCGGCATCAAAACTGCCTACTTTCGGGCCGGTCTGCCCGAAAATGGCATTTTCGGAAGCGATGGTAAGGTCGCACACCACGTGCAGGACATGGCCTCCACCGATGGCATAGCCGTTCACCATGGCAATGACCGGCTTGGGCAACGAACGAATCATTTTTTGCAAATCCAGTACGTTGAGACGTGGCACTTTGTCTTCTCCCACATAGCCCCCTTTGCCTTTCACGCTTTGGTCGCCACCCGAGCAAAAAGCTTTTTCGCCTTCGCCGGTAAATACCACCACGTTGATGTCGTTGTTCTCACGGCATTGGTGCATGGCGTCAATCATTTCATTGACAGTCGTCGGGCGAAAGGCATTCCTTACGCGTGGCCGGTTAATGGTGATTTTGCCAATTCCTTCGAAAAATTCGAACTTGATATCTTCGTATTCCTTCAGTGTGGTCCATTCTCTTTTCGTACTCATATTTCCCCTTTTAGTTTTTTGAAATAGTTTTTAAGCACTTTATCGTTATCCTTACCGGATGTTCTTACTTCCACAACCACAGCAGTGTTATGCGGCTGATAAATTTTTCTCAGAACGTCTTCCATTTGGCTTTGTTCATTGCAGAAATAGTATTTCAGCCCGTAAGCTTCCGCCATGCCGTGGATGTTGAGCTCCTGCCGGGTTTCGAAAAAATCTTCCAGTACATCTGTTGTATCCGGGCCGGGAATGATGCGGAAGATGCTTCCTCCCTGGTTGTTGATAACAACTATCCTAAGATTCGAAGGCAGGTGCTTATTCCAAAGGCCGTTGCTGTCGTAAAAGAAACTCAGGTCACCGGTGACCACCGTATTGATTCGGTCATCCACTGAAGCAAACCCTGCGGCGGTTGAAACGACCCCATCGATGCCGCTGGTTCCGCGATTGGCATAATATTCAACAGACTTATCAGGAGGAAAAAGCATTGCATAACGAACAGGGGTAGAATTTCCTAAGTGAAGCACGCTGTTAAAAGGAAGGTTGTGATGTAATTTTTCGAATGCCTTGAAATCTGACCATGGGGCTTGTTTTGCAAATTCTTCATGCATGGTATGGGCACATTTTTCCAGGTCGTTCCATCGCTTCGAAAAGCCAGAGTTAAGGGTTCGGGTTCTGGATAAAAGGCCTTCAAAAAAACTTTCTGGTCTGACAGGAACCAAATCCGTCAGGCTTTTGTAAGTATCCGTGAAACGATTGGTCTCTTCGATATGCCAATGCTGATGTGGCCTGTAACGCCTCAGAAAGGCTTTGATTTGCTTGGATACCACATCGTTTCCGATGGTGATAAGGAGCTCGGGCGCATAATCTTCTTTGTTATCCGGCAGGGTATTCAGCAACCGGTCAATGTAGTGGTGGTAATTCCCTGTGAAAAGGTTGGAGGTTCGTTCGGTGACAATGACAACAGAAGGGTATTCGCTTATCTCCTTCAGAAGTTCATCCAGCATTGGAGACGGATTTAAAACTCCGGTCAGAATCATGATTTTCGAACTGCGGTTCCAGTGCTCTGCGTAGGCCTCCATGGATGACTTTTCAAGTTCGCTTTTGACCGCACAACGGAAAATTGTTTTAGGTTCGCCGGCCGGTTCTTCACCTGATTCATATAGCGGTTCACGAAGCGGTACGTTGATGTGAACCGGACCTTTTGGCGCCGATAGTGCGGTATTGATAGCTTCCGAAATCAACCGGTCGTTATACCACAGACGGTCTTCATCAAAAGGTTCCTGTGGAAGCTGGCAGGACGTTTTGATGAAATTGCCGTAGAGGTTTTGCTGGCGTATGGCCTGCCCTTCGCGCTGGTCTATGAGCTCTTCGGGCCGGTCGGCGGTGATGGCTATGAGCGGAATTTTTTGGTAGTATGCCTCTGCCAGGGCCGGACCGTAATTGATAGTGGCCGTTCCGGAAGTGCATACCAGGCCTACCGGTCTGTTCTCCCGCAGTGCCATGCCCATAGCAACATACCCTGCGCTGCGCTCGTCTACAATGCTGTGGCACGAAGTATCGGGATGACTAGTCAAGGCTTTTATCAGCGGCGCATTTCGTGACCCCGGCGAGATAACAAACCGTCTTACACCCAATTCCAGAAGGATTTGCGCCAGCCGGGTTACATTTTCTTTTTTTGGATAGCTATTCATACCTATTGGCAATGTTTAATAATGTTTGGGCTTTTTGCCGGGTTTCCTCCCATTCCATATTCAGAACAGAATCTTTCGTTAAACCGCCCCCGACGTATAAAGCCGCGTATTTATCGAATAACTGCATGCATCGGAGGTTGACAAATAACTGCAATTTATCCTGCAGCCCCACAGGCCCCAGAAATCCTGAGTAAAGCTCGCGATCGTGATTTTCAGTGTTTAAAATTTCGTTGTAGGCTTGCTCTTTGGGTAAACCACACACCGCCGGCGTAGGGTGCAGCTCCTGGAGAAAATCAGAGAGTTTAGGAAGAAGATTGTTGTAAGGAATTTCAAAGTCTGTTTTAAGGTGTTCGACATTTCCCGCCAGATGATCGGTAGGACCCTCCATACGATAAATACCGATATGATTTTTTTCCAGAACGTCCCGGATGTAATCGGTGACCATGTCCTGTTCAGTAATCTCTTTTTCTGTCCAGGCCCTTCCTGTGGTGCTAATAGTTCGTGTAGCAGCTACAGATTCTGTCAAAAAGCCATAACCGGATTCACGCAATAGCGTTTCGGGTGTGGCTCCTACCCAGACTCCCATTTCGGGGATGTTCATTAGGTATACCATGGCATGGGGATAGGCTTTGCGAAGCTGCTCATAAAAATGGGGAGCAAAAACCCGGTTGATCGTTTCACTGATTTTTACTCGCGATAAAACTGCTTTTTGAAGCGTGCCTTGTTCAAATCGGTTTTTGAAGTAGTTGAAATGTTGCTTGTAGCTGTCGAAGGATGTTTCACGGATTTCGCTGCTTTTTTGTGAGGGAATCTGATGAATATCTTCAAGCCCTGAGAGGTCAAAATTATTTTCGGTGAACTGGTAAAATATCGGCAGCAGCCATAGCCGTTTGTGGGACAAAAACTTAAAAGGAGCGGCCACGAAACCTTCCAGATCACTAAAGTCAGGGTCCTGGATTTCCTCGGCTTTGGCTGAAATGATCGTTTCACATGTTGTATGCTCCGGGAGGCGCCACGTAGCAAAGGGGAGGTTGAGCTCCAGACACTTTCGGTGTATATCAGTAAGCTTGCCGGGTTTCATTTTTATTGACGTTTTTTTTGAATAAAATTGGTCAGGCGGCAAATCGATACGCGGTTGCTTTCTGTGTCCCGGATATCAATTTGCACAATATGACTGTTTTTGCCGCGATGCAGAAAGGTGGCTGTTGCGGTTACTTTATTTCCATATGGGACGCTTCGGACATGGTTGGCATTTATTTCCATACCTTTCACAACATAAGTTTCCGGGTCGAGCAGCATCAATGAAAGCGCCCCGCCAACCGTTTCGGCCAGAGCCAGGTTTGCACCACCGTGAAGTATCCGGTTGGGCTGAATAGTTCTGTCGTTTACCGGCATTTCGGCTTCAAGAAAATCCTCCCCCTGCCGGGTAAAAATAATACCGAGGTTATCCACAAGGGTTGATTTGCTCATGGCATTAAAATCTTCCAAATCATAGAAAGCTTTTTTCTCCATATCACAAAAGTAACAAATTGTCGGATTTAGTGGTTTGTCTTGTTTGATTAAACCTCTTAGAACAAAACATATAATCATGTGTTGGATACATACATTCAGCCTTTTGGCTTTGAATAAAATGTTTAGATTTGTAATTCGAAAAAGTATTATTAAGCAGAAAGATGACAAGCATTAGAACATGGGTGGGGGCTTTTAGGTTGAGAACATTGCCACTTTCAATGGCGAGTATTATTTTAGGGAGTTTACTGGCATACTACACCGGTGAAATAGACTGGCGGGTTTTTGCTTTGGCTTTACTTACCACACTCTCCCTTCAGATTTTATCAAATCTGGCGAATGACTATGGCGATTCTAAAAACGGGATAGACAACACTACGCGGGTCGGTCCGCAGCGAACTGTGCAAAGTGGGTTGATACCTGCGCAAAAGATGAAAGCCATGGTTATTGGTTTTATTTTACTTTCGCTTGTCAGCGGATCTGCTTTGGTTTTCATCGGAACAAACGGGGAAAATTTCCTGATGACCCTGGGATTTTTATTGCTTGGCTTGGTTGCCGTAGCTTCTGCCGTTAAGTACACCGTGGGGAAAAATCCATACGGTTACCGTGGGCTGGGAGATTTGTTCGTCTTTATCTTTTTTGGACTGGCCGGTGTTGCCGGAACTTTTTATTTACATACCAATACCCTGCCTCCCGATATATTTCTACCGGCTACTTCGATAGGGTTACTTAGTGTAGGGGTTTTGAACCTGAATAACATGCGCGACCGGGTGAGTGATAAAAACTCGGGTAAAAGAACACTGGTGGTTATTTTGGGCAGCCATAAGGCGAAAGTTTACCACATCGCATTGCTGGCAGGAGCTATTTTATCCGGGATGATTTTTTCTTTTATGCACTTCCACACACCCTACCAGTTTTTATTTTTGATTACCCTTCCATTTCTGATTATGAATATCAGGGAAGTATTGCACAACACCATACCTAAAGAACTTGATCCTGAGCTTCGAAAGCTGGCCGTAGCAACGTTGATTTATGCCTTCAGCTTTGGCATCGGGTATCTGATATAGATTAGCACATGGATGAATGGGATAAAATGACGATTCATTGAACAAACGATGATAAATTCCAAATCCCGGCAAGATGAGTTTTAATCCGAAAGATAAAACAGGAATTCAATGATCGTTTAAATGAATATTGCAATTTAAATGCAATCTTTTTGTAATTTGTAATTTGAAAATTTGGTGTCCCGCTTATGCTAAAAGCCCATTGGTTCAAACATACTTTACATTTTAAGAATCCTGCCGGAACTTCACGCGGAGTCCTTCATGAAAAAGATTCGTGGTTTTTGATTCTGGAAGATTTGACAAAACCCGGCAGCAGGGGAATCGGAGAGTGTGGACTTTTGAAAGGTTTGAGCTATGACGACCGCCCGGGCTATGAAGAAAAGCTCAACGAACTGTGCAAAAACATCAACGAACCCGGAATATCAGAAACTTTATCGGATTGGCCTTCCATAAAATTTGGACTGGCGATGGCTATGCGCGATCTTCATACGCAAGAGCCGATGATCCTTTACCCTTCGCCGTTCACCCGGGGCGAAAAGTCCATGAAAATCAACGGATTGATCTGGATGGGAGAAAGGGATTTTATGTATCGCCAGATAGAGCAAAAGCTTCAGCAAGGGTTTGATTGCATCAAAATGAAAATAGGGGCCATTGACTGGGAGGAAGAACTTGCACTACTGAAGTATATCAGAAAAGAATTTCCGTCTGATAGAATAGAACTGAGGGTGGATGCCAATGGAGCTTTCCCGGCTTCCGATGCCCCGAAAAAGCTGGAAGAATTGGCCCGGTTAGAGATCCACAGCATAGAGCAACCGGTTAAAACCGGACAATGGGAATTAATGGCGGAGCTTTGCGAAAACAGCCCGCTACCAGTCGCCCTGGATGAGGAGCTGATAGGCATTAACGGGTGTGATAAGAAAAATGAGTTGATGGACGCTATCCGGCCACAGTATATCATTCTGAAGCCATCACTGGTAGGTGGTTTTGCTGAAAGTGAGGAGTGGATCGATGTGGCTGAAAAGTATGATGCCGGCTGGTGGGTAACCAGTGCCCTGGAATCTAACGTTGGGTTAAATGCCATTGCCCAGTGGACTTTTAAGCTCGGAAATACTATGCCGCAGGGCTTGGGTACCGGACAGCTATACACGAATAATATCTCTTCTCCGCTGGAAATTGTAGACGGACAAATTCGTTACAGTCCCGGAAAAAATTGGGATTTAAGCCTTTTTGAAAATGAGAAATAAACCACTGACCATAAACGGGAAAACTCTTTCCCCCAAGGAGCTGCTGGAAACAGGAAGGCGGGTCATCCTCGATCCCTCCCAGCCTGAATGGCTTCAGGATTTTTATGATTTTGTCCTCGATTGGATGAACAGGAAAAACACCCTCAAAGTACAAACATCCGGAACCACCGGGCAACCTAAAGCTATCTCACTTTCCAAAGAAGCCATGAAACAATCGGCAAGGAAAACCCTGGAATTTTTTGATTTGCATCCCGGCGATTCTGCCGTGCTATGCTTGTCCGCACAATACATTGCCGGCAAAATGATGATTGTCCGCGCGATGGAAGGCAGGCTGAATCTCATCCTGCAGGAACCGTCTTCCGATCCCTGGAAAAATATCCGGGAAAAGGTTGATTTTATTCCAGTGGTACCTTTGCAACTGCAAAAGCTACTTCATCAGCCGGAGAAGCAAAAGTTCATCAAAACCATTCTTGTTGGAGGCGCTGCTATCGATCATCACCTGGAACGAAAGCTTCAGAAAATATCTCCGGTGGTTTTTCAAAGCTATGGTATGACGGAGACCATAACCCATGTTGCCCTGAGAAGGGCGAATAGCGAAAAGCCTTTCGAATATTATCGGGCGCTGAATGGTGTCCGCTTTTCGGTAGACGATCAGCAGCGGTTAATCGTTGAAGTAGATTTTTTAGACCTCCCGGTTAAAACCAACGACACGGTCAATCTGCTGGATGAAAAACGTTTCATTTGGCTAGGCCGCGCCGATTCGCTCATCAACACAGGAGGGATAAAGGTATTCCCGGAAGAGGTGGAAAAAAAGCTTAGCAAACTTATCTACAGGCGGTTTTTTATCGCCGGCATCCCCGATGAAAAGCTGGGACAAAAAATTGTCCTGATCATTGAAGGCAAACCTATGGAAGAAAGCTGCCTGGATGCGTTAAAAAATCGAATCGCCCTGGCCATAGAAAAATACGAAGCGCCGAAAGAAATATATTTTGTAAACAAGTTTATTGAAACGGATACTGGAAAAGTTAAACGCACCTTAATAAAAGAAAATCTCTTTTCTCATTAGAAATATTTTCAGCATTTCTGGCTAATATTTTCCACCGAAAAACAGTACTCGTTCCGGGAGAAAGCTTCTTACTGTTTCATCTTCAGGAATTTATGGTTGATAGTCCGCCCGTTACTCAGGAAGAAGCGGATAAAATACAACCCTTCCGGAAGATGGCCCAAATTGATTTCGGCATTTTGCCACTCAGGATTGTAGGTTTTGCCGGATAAATCATAAATACTGATATTCTTGATTTCTAGTCCTGTTTTCTGGTATTCGAAATATAAGCGATTTTGCGCAGGATTTGGATAAAGATGCAAAAATTGAGGATGCCCCGGGTCATCAATTCCCGCAATTACATTGTTAATCGAAGCCATGGTAAAAAACAGCACCCCGGTAGTGTCATTGCTTTCAGAAATAAAGTGGTGAGTTGTTTCAGTAAATTCAACCGTATCGTGTTCGTTCATATAAAACGGGCCCTGCTCGCCGCCAAAAACTGCATCAAACCAGCCGCCCGGATGCCAGTCGGTAATGAGGCTCTGCTCCAGGCAAAAATCATTAAACAGGGCGCTTTCCCAGGAAACCTTCACCGGGTATTGAGCATTTGAAAGATGAACGGAAGATACCAGTGGAAATTCTTCTTCCGTGCATTCTTTCGCTTTTATTTGTTTTTTCAGGTGAAAAGAGGAACTACCTGTCATATACAAGTCGAAATTCATATCTAAATAGTTAAACCTGATAATCCTTGCATCGAAGCTATCACCAAAAGGAACACTGCTGATGTCATTTTCTCCGAACGTAGCGTCAATAGAATCGGCCGCATTGGCATCATAACCGAAAATGAGGGTGTCTTTTTGTCCGGTTGCATCTTCAAAAAACATTTGAAAACTGAATTCCTGTCCGTAAGAGAATTGAACAAAAATGGCGATGAAGAGTAACAGATTAAAACGTTTCATAAGTGTTGATTTATGGTTTTTTATGAGTGATCATATCATGTTTATAAACGTAAGACACCTAAAATAAAAGCAAAGTTTCCTGAAATATTTTTTTGGCACAATTGTTTACGTGAAAATACGTATATATAAAAGAACAGAAAAGTTAATTTTGCATCGCAACAATAAAATTATGAAATATTTCTTAATAATCCTTTGGATTAGTTTTTTTCCACTTAGTAATGTATCAGCCGGTGGTTTTGATACCGAAAAGGAAAACCCTTCACCGGTGGATATGGATGTAAGCCTTGTAAGTCAGCACCTGTGGCGAGGTACAGCTAAAGGTGCAGCACCTGCCGTTAAGCCGGGCGTTAGGGTAAATATTCTTGAAGGATTCAGCGTTGCCGGCGGAGCAGTATACAGTGTAGACCAAAGCTACGACGAAGTGGATTTGTCGATGGTTTATAAAATCCGCGATATCCAAATATCCCTTTCCGACTATTATTCCCCTGATGAAGGGGGTTATAAAACCAATCGCATTTTCAACTACGACAAAGAGTCTACGGATCATTACCTGGATTTGGAACTGGATTATCAGCCATTTCAGCATACCCCAATCGGGTTTAAAATGGCTACAGCACTTTGGGGCAACCGATTTAATCAGTATGGAGAAAATCGGTATTCAACCTATCTTGAAACAAACTACCAGTTTAAACAATCAGATTACCTCTTGGATTTTTTCTTTGGCATATCACCGGGAAACGGTCTCTACAGTGAAAATTTCAATGTGGTAAACATGGGAATGACCTTCCAGAAGATGTTTGAGTACAGCAGTGAAAAAAGCTTTCCAATAGCGGCGTCCATTGTTGGGAATCCGGCACAAAAGCAACTGCATGTATCTTTTGCACTTTCGTTTTTGTAAGCATAAATGGTGAGTTGCTTTAGGTGGTAAGGTTTAAAAATACCGTCCATGTAGATAATGCTTAATTTGAGGTGTATTTCTTTCATTATGCGAGGCTTTCCTTTCGCGGTTATGTATTTAAAAAAGAGTTTTTATAAAGAAATTTATTCATCGCAAAAGCCTATCTTCTACGTAAAATATCTATTTATTTGTTTGTAAAAGATACATTTAAATATGACAATTTATTAGAAACTAATAATCAATTGCATAGAATTATTTAGAATAGATATTTTTTCTGTAAATAGTTTTTTATTAATTAAAATGAAATTACTTTTGTGAATTGAAAAACAGCAAAAGTAAAATTATGAAACCTACTCATATTGAGCATATTGGAATAGCAGTTAACAGTCTTGATGAAAGTATACCATATTATGAAAAGGTATTAGGCCTGGAGTGTTATGCTATTGAAGAAGTAAAAGATCAAAAAGTAAAAACCGCTTTTTTTAAAGTAGGCGATACGAAAATTGAGTTGCTGGAACCTACTGACGAGGATAGTCCGGTGGCAAAATATATCGCTAAAAAAGGTCAGGGCATTCATCACCTGGCATTTGCCATGCCAGATGTAGAAGGTGCATTGAAAGAAGCGGAGGACCAGGGGATTAGGCTGATTGACCAGGAGCCTCGTAAGGGCGCCGAAGGGCTGCAAATTGGTTTTCTGCATCCAAAATCCACTAATGGGGTATTAACCGAATTTTGTGGTAAAGAATAGAATTACACAACGATAAAATAAAATTAAGTCGTGAATAATCAAGATAAAATAAAAGAACTCATTCAGCTTCGCGAAAAAGCGAAATTGGGTGGAGGGGAAAAACGCATTGAATCCCAACATGAGAAAGGGAAATTTACGGCCCGTGAACGAATAGAAATGCTGCTCGATGAAGGAAGTTTTGAGGAGTATGATATGTTCGTAACACATCGCAGCACAAATTTCGGACTGGAAAAGAAGAAATATTTTGGCGATGGCGTAATCACCGGTCATGGCACTATCGACGGACGTGTGGTTTTTATATTTTCTCAGGACTTCACGGTAATGGGAGGCTCGCTGTCTGAGACCTTTGCCAATAAAATATGTAAGGTGATGGACCAGGCCATGAAGATGGGGGCCCCGATCATAGGCATCAACGATTCAGGTGGGGCCCGAATTCAGGAAGGCGTGACATCACTTGCCGGTTATGCTGAGATTTTTGAGCGTAATATTCTTGCCTCAGGAGTTATTCCCCAGATATCGGCTGTTTTTGGCCCATGTGCAGGGGGCGCGGTATACTCTCCCGCGCTTACGGATGTGATTATCATGTCGGAAGCTACTTCTTATATGTTCGTTACAGGGCCTAAAGTAGCTAAGACGGTGACAGGGGAAGACATTTCCACCGAGGATTTGGGTGGCGCAGATGTCCACTCCTCTAAGTCTGGTGTAGCTCACTTTAAGGTGGATAATGAAGAAGAGGGGATTCTTTTAATTAGGAAAATCCTGGAATATGTGCCCAACAACAACCTGGAAGACCCGATGATTACCGAATCCAATGATCCGTACGATCGCAAGGAGGATGCCTTAAATGAAATTATTCCTGAAAATGCCAACACGCCATACGATGTAAAAGAGGTGATTTATGGCGTGGTTGATAACCAGGAGTTTCTGGAGTTTCATCGGCATTGGGCAAGAAATATTGTTGTGGGGTTCGCCAAATTTAATGGCCATCCTGTAGGAATTGTCGGCAATCAGCCTAACTACCTGGCCGGAGTACTGGATATTAATGCTTCAAGA
This sequence comes from uncultured Bacteroidales bacterium, assembly GCA_964345255.1. Lineage (GTDB taxonomy): Bacteria > Bacteroidota > Bacteroidia > Bacteroidales > JAIPAH01 > JAIPAH01. Next base: position 15,481 of record CAYFQK010000016.1, read on the forward strand.
AAAGCAGCCCGCTTTGTGCGTTTCTGCGACTCTTTTAATATTCCTTTGGTGACATTTGTTGATGTCCCGGGATTTTTACCCGGAAGTACTCAGGAGTACGGGGGTATCATTACCCATGGCGCCAAACTGATGTTTGCATACGGGGAAGCCACTGTTCCGAAGGTTACAGTTACCCTAAGAAAATCGTACGGTGGCGCACATGATGTGATGAGCTCTAAACAGCTGCGCGGCGATATTAATTATGCATGGCCTACCGCAGAAATTGCTGTTATGGGACCTAAAGGTGCAATAGAGGTGCTGGAAGGAAAGAAAATAAAAGATATGAGCGAAGAAGAAGCTAAGAAGTTTATCGATCAAAAGGAGGAGGAGTACCGCGATAAATTTGCGAATCCTTATGTTGCAGCTCAATATGGGTACATCGACGATGTTATTGAGCCCAGAAACACAAGGTTTAGAGTGATTAGAGCTTTGCAGACGCTGGCAACAAAGAAAGATACTTTGCCACCTAAAAAGCATTCAAATATACCATTGTAGTGATTAAGCAGAGAACTCCTCTCTGCTTTTTATATAAAATAAGGAAAAGATATGTTACTGGATTTAACATTTGACTTAGGAGCGATAGACCAATTTGGAATAATTGTAGCTATTGTTGGCTATGTGGTGGTTTTCATTGTGTTAATCCTCATGTTTACCATTTACAATAATCTTCCTAAAATTCTTAACCTGAAGAATCGCCAGAAAATGCGAAAGAGAGGGAAAAAAGAATGTGAGGAGTGCGAGGACATAACCGGTGAAATAAATGCGGCCATTAGCATGGCTTTGAATTTACATTTCAGCGAAATGCACGATGTGGAGAGTGACAAAATGACGATTAAAAAAGTATCTAAACGATACTCTCCCTGGAGTTCTAAAATTTATGGACTGAATTCTTACTATCAAAAAATGCAAAAATGAAAAAATTCTCTTTTACAATAAACGGGAATCAATACGACGTAGAAATAAAAGATGTGGAAGACAACGTGGCCCAGATTGAAGTTAATGGTACCACATACGAAGTTGAAATCCACCGCGAGGTGAAAAAATCTAAAACGCCAACGCTCGTGCGTTCTGAACTGCCTACAAAACGACAGGACAGCAAAATTAAAAAGAACATCAGCACATCTTCCAGTATGATAAAGTCGCCCTTGCCCGGAAACATATTGAGTATACTCGTTCAAGAGGGCGATGAAGTCAAAAAAGGACAAAAAGTGCTTACATACGAAGCGATGAAAATGGAAAATGAAGTCCGTGCTGAAAAGGATGGCGTGGTTAAGTCGGTTAAGGTTGCTGTTGGCGACAGCGTTTTGGAAGGACAGGAATTAATGGAAATTGCATAAGTCATGAGAAAATTACTTACAGTTCTTGGAGCAATATTTCTTCTGGCTTTGATTTCATATGCCTTCAGAGGGCCGGAAGAACAAACAGATTATCAAGATAAGGAACAGCAGACAGAGGAACGGGTCGTTGGCGAAAATACAGAAGTAGAAGGAACGGCCGCTGCCCATGGTATTAATCAGTTTTGGAAGTTCACGGGTTTCCGTAACGTTACAGCCAAGCACCTGGTGATGATAGCAGTGGGGTTGTTTTTTATTTTTCTTGCCATAAAATACGAATACGAGCCTTTATTGCTTGTGCCTATAGGTGTGGGTGTTATTATAGGGAATATACCTTTTTTGGAGAGTGCCGGGTTGCAGTTGGGAATTTATGAAGACGGAAGTGTGATGAATTACCTCTATTTCGGAGTGACGGCCGGTATATATCCCCCGCTTATTTTCCTGGGGATAGGCGCTATGACCGATTTTTCAACGCTCATGTCCAGTCCGCGGTTAATGTTATTGGGAGCTGCAGCGCAGATAGGTATTTTTCTTACGTTCCTGGGAGCCCTTGCCCTTGGCTTTGCACCCCCTGAGGCCGGAGCAATAGGAATTATCGGCGGAGCCGACGGGCCTACAGCTATTTTTCTCTCATCGAAGCTGGCTAACGGCGTGAACGTTTTGCCTGACGGAGAAACCGTCCGCAATTTAATCGGTCCCATAGCCATTGCAGCCTATTCATATATGGCGCTGGTTCCGGTGATACAGCCGCCGCTAATGAGACTTATGACCAACAAGAGAGAGCGCGTCATTAAGATGAAACCTCCGCGGGCGGTATCTAAGCTGGAAAAAATTCTTTTCCCGATTATTGGGCTCTTAGTCACAGGATTTATCGCACCCAGTGCCCTGCCGCTTCTGGGAATGCTTTTCTTTGGGAATATTTTAAAAGAAAGCGGAGTAACTCGTCGCCTGGCCGAAACCGCAAGAAATTCGCTTATTGACATTGTAACCATTTTGCTTGGCCTTACTGTAGGGGCCTCGACGCAAGCTACCGTGTTTCTTAAAGATACTTCATTATTGATTTTTGGATTGGGAGCGCTTTCCTTTATGATTGCCACGCTAGGAGGACTCACTTTTGCAAAGGTCATGAACTTGTTTCTGCCTGAGGATAAAAAAATCAATCCCCTTGTAGGAGCAGCAGGTGTTTCAGCAGTCCCCGACAGTGCCAGGGTAGTTCAGCATGAAGGGCTTAAGTTTGACCCGTCAAACCATTTGCTTATGCATGCCATGGCGCCCAATGTTTCGGGAGTTATCGGCTCAGCCGTGGCAGCAGGTATTTTGCTGAGTTTCTTATTATAAAAAATCAAATTATAGATATCAACCGGGTGCGTTATATTGATGCATCCGGTTTTTATTTATTAAGAGTTTTTTCTTTTTCTTAAATTAGCCAAAAATTTCATTTGGCATGTTGATTATTGGCATAGCAGGAGGATCCGGTTCAGGCAAAACAACAGTAGCAAAAAAGATTATTGAAGGTCTTCCTGAAGAGTCCATAAGTATTATCCCTCAGGATGCCTATTATAAAGATAACAGTCATTTGCCCATTGAAGAGAGAAAAGAGATAAATTTTGATCACCCTTCTTCTATTGAATTCGAGCTTTTGGTAAAACAGATTGATCAGCTGATCCAGGGCGATCCCATTCAGATGCCCGTTTATTCATATCTCACATGTACGAGAAAAGAAGATACCATAACTATAGAGCCTACAAAGGTAGTCATTGTCGAAGGCATATTGATTCTAACCAGCCTTGAATTAAGAAAGCGCCTGGGGATAAAAATTTTTGTAGATGCCGATTCTGATAACCGGTTAATACGGATTCTTGACAGGGACAATAAGGAACGAGGCCGGTCTTACGAAGAGGTCATTGAGCACTACAAGAGCTTTGTGCAGCCTATGCATCTCCAGTTTATTGAACCTTCAAAAAAATTTGCCGATATAATCGTACCTGAGGGGGGGCAGAATCAGATTGCTATAGATATCCTTCGCTCCAGGATTTGTCAGAATATTGATTTATAAATTTTGTTATCTTTATTGCATATCAAATGCATGAATTTATGAAGTATTTACTAGTTATCATTCCCTTGTTTTTTTTAATATCATCATGCGAGAAAGGGCAAGTGCAGCCTGATGATGGCTGGCAGTGGAAAACGTATACTTCGGGTGATGGACTGGCAGGTAATGAGGTGCATGTGGTCATGGTGGCCGGCAACAATGTGAAGTGGTTTGGTACGGAATATGGGGCGAGTTCCTTTAATGGCACTAGCTGGACATCCTATAATCAAGCAGACGGGCTTATCTATCAAAAAGTAATAGCCCTTGCTGAGGATAAGGACGGAATTATCTGGTTTGGAACTCCTTTTGGTGTATCAAGATTTGATGGGAACAACTGGGTTTCTTATACTGCAGAAGAAGGCCTCCCGGATAATTATGTTTATGATATTGCTATCGACGAAAATAATACCAAATGGTTTGCCACACCCTCAGGCGCTGCAAGTTTTGATGGCCAAAACTGGAATTATTATGTAAAACACAGCGATACTTCCATTGTGAATAATCATGTAACCGTGGTTGAAGTTGATAATCAGAATAATAAATGGTTTGGCACAGAGTTCGGAGTATCAAAACTGGAAAATAATTATTGGTCTGCCTATATTTCAGACCAGGGAAACTCCTGGAATTTTATCACAGATATTGATGTAAACGCTTCCACTAACGAGGTTTGGATCTCCACCCTGGCGGGGATTATTACGCATCAAAACAATAATTTTTCCACCATACCTTACAGCGAAGGCTTAGCCTACAACCAGGTTTATGGCGTGGCTTTCGAAGAAGAAAGTACCTGGGTAGCCACTCAAAGAGGGGCTAGCCGTTTTGACGGTTCTTGGGAGACTTTTACCACTGCCGACGGGTTGGGCGCTGCGTGGGTAAGCGATATTGAAATAGACCAGGACGGAATAATTTGGTTTGCTACCATTGCCGGAGGTGTTACTTCTCTTGATAAGGGCGATTAGCTTTTCTTTTTAGGATCTTCGTTTCTAATTTATCTGAAGGATTCTTTTTTCAAACTCGTTATTTAATAGTAATTTTACAGATAGAAATGAATCGTATGATAAAACGATGGTTATTAAAAAAAGAAGGCGAATCGGAGAAGGTAGAACACCTGTCCAGGGTATTAAGTATAGATCATAACCTGGCTAATCTTTTGGTGCAGAGGGGCATTTATACATACGATGAGGCAAAGAATTTTTTTCGTCCGGAGCTTTCTCAGTTGCACGATCCTTTTTTGATGAAAGATATGGACCGCACCATTAATCGCATTGAAATGGCCGTTCAGCGCAACGAACGTATAATGGTATATGGCGATTATGATGTAGATGGAACAACAGCAGTAGCTCTTGTATATACGTTCTTGTCCAGTTTTTACTTCAATATTGATTATTATATTCCCGATCGATATAACGAGGGCTATGGCGTTTCCTATAAAGGAATTGACTACGCCGATGAAAATGGGATAAGCCTGATAATAGCCCTCGATTGCGGGATAAAGGCAAATGATAAAATAAAATATGCGACTGAAAAAGGTATTGATTTTATCATTGGTGACCACCATCGGCCGGATGAAATCTTACCCCCCGCATATGCCGTATTAGACCCTAAGCGGTCGGATTGTAATTATCCTTATAAGGAATTGTCAGGATGTGGCGTAGGATTCAAGATAGCCCAGGCTTATGCTCAGCAACACCATATCCCCTTCCGGGAACTGGAAAAATACCTCGACCTGGTAGTGGTGAGCATAGCTGCCGATATCGTTCCCGTAACCGGCGAAAATCGCATTTTAGCTTTCCATGGCCTTAAGCTCATGAATACCAACCCGCGCCCGGGCTTTGAAGCCATATTGCGGTACAGTAATATTCAGCGTAAAGGAAACAACCCTAAGGCAAGAAATAATTATATTTTTAACCGGGAACTAACAATTACTGACCTGGTTTTTTTAATAGGACCCCGGATTAATGCCGCAGGGCGCATAGAAAGCGGAAATAATTCGGTGGAACTGCTAGTGAGTGATGATTTGGAATATGCAAGAAACCTTGCCGAGCAAATCAATGACTTTAATATCGAGCGCAGGAACCTGGATGCTACAGCAACACAGCAGGCGCAGGAAATGATAAATTCCGAACCCGGCGACGATAAGCATAAATCCACGGTGGTATATCACCCTGAGTGGCATAAAGGAGTTGTAGGGATTGTCGCCTCCAGGCTTATCGAAAAATACTATCGTCCCACCATTGTTTTAACAAAATCAAATGGATTGATCACGGGCTCGGCCCGGTCGATAAAGAATTTTGATGTTTATGACGCCATTGACGCCTGCAGCGAATTGCTAGAGCATTTCGGAGGTCATAAATATGCAGCCGGCTTATCCTTACTACCCGAAAACTTTGAAACCTTTAAGCAGCGTTTTGAAAGCATTGTCAGTGAATCATTAAGTGAAGAAGACATGATCCCTGAGATTGAAATTGATGCAAATCTGCAGCTTAAAGACATCAACAGTAAATTTTTCCGTATTATGCGGCAGTTTGCTCCTTTTGGTCCCGGAAATGAAGCTCCTATTTTCAGAACGTGCGGGGTGATTGATACAGGGTACGTCCGGTTAATAAAAGACAAACACCTTAAGATGGCTGTTATCCACCCCAGGATTTCAGGGTTTCCCATTGAGGCAATCGCCTTTCAGCAAGGGAAGTACTTCGAATATATTAAGGAAGGGAATACTTTTGACATTTGCTATGCCGTTGAGGAGAACGAAATGAACGGCATGCTTCAGCTAAATATAAAAGACATCAAGCCCGTCGACAATCAATAATACCCTTTTACGAAGGTTTAGCAGATCCGTATCAGAAAGTCACCCGGTAGATTAGGATAAATCCGAAAACAATCAACATAATTCCAATAGCACGGTTCAGCCAGAATGTCACCCGTGGCCGCAATATTTTCTTGAAACGGTTGCCAACATAGCATTTTAGAAGGTCGGAAGAAAAAATGGTAATCAGGGTGGCTCCGAAAAACGTAATGACAGATTGCTCAAAGTTTTGACTGTCGGAATGGGCGGTTACGAATCCCATAGCTGCCAGCCAGAAGAAAAAGATAAACGGATTGGCAAAATTCAGCACAAAACCTTTAGCCAGGAAAGTGGCCACTGTCGGGTCTTTAGGCGTTTTATATTTTGCACTCCGGCGCTTAAGTATTTCGGGTTTTTTCAGAAAAGTATAAATACCAAAACCAATTAAGGCCGCTCCACCGATGAGGCCAATATAGATTTTGCTTGCTTCATTAAAAATACTGGAAGCACCGATATAGGCAATGATTATGAATGCAGCATCGCTTGCCAGTATCCCCAGCGATAAAAGGACACCCCATTTAAAACCTCTGTCGATGCCTGTTTGAATCACAGCCCAGAAGGCCGGACCAAAAGAAAAAGACACCGCTAATCCCAGCCCGATAGCTTCTAATATTACTTCTAGCATGATTCTTTACTCGCTTTTTGAGTATTCGTTTCTCAAAAACTGTTCCCAATCATTGTATGTACCATTTTTAAGAACGCGGGGAAATTTATTTTGGCCCCCGATTTTGTCGTACTTTTCCATGTAAGAGTAAAAGGCATCGATCGGAAGAACTTCTACAAAGACCTCTTTTATGGCCGATCCTCGCTCTACACGGTAGTCGTCATTTAATTTTTTCAGATTTTTATCGAGTTCTTCTTTGGCCTTTTCAGGGTCTAATGCCTGGTCAGTCCCTATAAACCATTTATGCGCAAACATGGTTTCATGGTGTATTGCTGCTACTGCAAATTCACGGATGTCTACGTTGAGGTTTTTCCCCATCATTTCTATGGCTCTGTTCATATTCTCCTGGGAGAGATGCTCTCCGCAATAGTTGAGGAAGAATTTGGTTCTGCCGGTAATAACTATCTCGTAACGTTCTTTGTCCAGTACTTTCACGATATCTCCGATGAGGTAACGCCATGCTCCGGCTACCGTCGACAATAGCAAAGCATATTCTTTATTTTCCTCAACCTCATCGATGAGAAGGGTTTTAGCATCCTGCCTGATATTGCCCTCTTCGTCAAAATTCCCTTCTTGAAAAGGGATAAATTCCAGGAAAATGCCATTATCCAGCACCAGTTCCATACCCTCCGTTCCGGGTCGGCTTTGGTAGGCGATGAATCCCTCAGAAGCAAGATAAGTTTCTATATATGTCAGGGGATGAGCCAGCAGTTTTTCAAACCCTTTTTTATAAGGGGTAAAAGATACTCCGCCATGAACATATATATTGAGATTCGGCCAAATATCATGGATGGTGTCGAGCTGGTAAAAATCAATAATTTTTTCCAGAAGAATTTGCAACCAGGCGGGGACGCCTACGATAACTCCAACGTCCCAGTTTTTAGCCTTTTTAACTATTTCATCGAGTTTTGTGTTCCAGTCTCGCTCTTTGGAAATGCGCCTTCCGGGCTTGTAAAAATGCTGAAACCAGAAAGGGATATTGCTGGCCGTAATGCCTGATAAGTCGCCTTCATAGTAGGTGCCGTTGAATTGCAGATGAGTACTTCCACCCAACATTAAAATGCCTTTTTCATAAAATTCTTTCGGGAATTTATAGTTGGCCAGAGAAAATATCTGCCGGATACTGGTTTTTTTTATGGATTTAAGCATATCATTCGTGACGGGGATGTGCTTGCTGGATGCTTCGGATGTTCCGGAGCTGAGCGCAAAATATTTTACTTTCCCCGGCCAGGTTACATATGGTTCATTGTTTAGGGTTCTATACCACCATTCGCGGTAAATGCTCTTGTAATCGTAGATAGGAACAGTCTGCTGATAAGTCTCTACTACATTTTTAGAATAAAGTATATCCTGAAATTTATACTTTTCGCCAAAACGCGTATAAGAACCTTTTCTGAGAAGCTTCTTAAGGGTTTTGACTTGCATATGCCTTGGGTTTGCTTTTCGATTATCGTAAGGCAATTTACTGCGCAGTGCAATGGCATTTTTTATAACAGAACCTAAGATAGGCATGTAAAAAGTTTTTAATTTTAGTTCGTAAAATTATAAAATTTATTTCATATTACTTATGCTTTTGAGCACACACCAATGTTTTGCTATGAATTAACACAAATTTTATTAGTGAATAAAAAGGTTAGTCAAAAAATTATTATACATTGCTGATTAAGAGCAGGAAATATATCATAAAATGAAGATAAAACAACTTTCGTTTTCGATTTTAGGATGGATATGGACCATAGTAAAAGTTTTATTACTGGTTTTTTTGATGTTTTTAGGCCCCTTGTGGAGGGCGCCCATCGTGGGAACG
>CAYFQK010000017.1:0-3546 GCA_964345255.1 uncultured Bacteroidales bacterium
GCCCGGCTGCAAGAGTTAACCAATCTTCATGTGCAGCAAATTTCCTTTAAAAGAAATTCACCTGAATGACCGTAAGCCTGTATTTATGGAAAGAGGCCGCATAATCTCAGTTTTTAACCGGTACTCACTTCAGGCTGGAAAGTCTGAAGGACGTCTGAACGGGTGATATAACCTAATAGTTTTTTGTTTTTCCCCGTCACCACCGGGAGCATTTCGAGGTTGTTTTTAGTCATTTTATACAGGGCATCACTCAGTGGTTCATCCGGGTATCCCACATCAATATCACTTTTTCCTATCTCACCCACGGCTAAATCACTATCAATCCTGCGCTCCACATCTTTCAAAGTTGTCACCCCAATTAATTCATCTTTTTCATTAACCACACAGGCCGAATACACGTTACTTCTTAAAAGGTTTTGATGCATTTCCTCCACTGAAAGGGAGTTCAGGTAGCCCTTTTGGCGGTGAAATACCTCTCCGATGCTTTTCACCTCCAGCTTATTGGCTTCCATATCGTGAGATATACGTATACCACGTTTTGCCAGTTTTTTGGTATAAATGGTATCTCTTGATAGCAACCAGGCAACCAAATCGGCGATAACACAAGCAAACATAAGGGGCAGGATAATCTTATAATCGAGGGTAAGTTCAAATATAATGATAATCGCCGTAAGGGTAGCTCGCGAAGTGGCGGCAAATACGGCAGCCATGCCCACCAGCGTGTAAGCTCCGGGGGGAGCTGTGAGGCCGGGCAACAAGTAATTGGCCACCCATCCGTACGATGCCCCCAGAGCAGCGCCAATAAATAAAGATGGGGAAAAAATTCCTCCCGAAGCCCCGGAGCCAATAGTTAAGTTGAATGCCAGAAATTTAAAGACCAATAACAAAAGGGTGGTTTGCAGTAGCATCTTCTGATTCAACATCTTTTCAATGGTATCATAACCCACACCAAATACCTGGGGCAAAAACATACCGATTACCCCCACAAGTAAACCGCCTATGGCTGGTTTCAGATAACCGGGTATCGGAATTTTATCAAAAATACTTTCTGTCTTATACAGTGATTTTATAAGCAGCAATCCTGTAAATCCTGCCATGATACCTAGAAGAAGATAAAGTCCGGTTTCATAAAGTGAAACAAACTCATAGGAAGGAACCGGAAATGCAGGGGTGGAACCCAAAAAAAACCTTGAAACTAAAGAAGCAAAAAAGGACGAAATCACCAGGGCCATAAAAGACCTTGATTTGAGTTCCAGGAGAATAATTTCAAGAGCAAAAATAATTCCTGCAATTGGAGTGTTGAAGGTGGCGGCTATCCCACCGGCTGCACCACAACCTAATAGAACCTTAATTTTATACTGGTCGAGACGCAGCCATTGGGCTATGGAAGAGCCCATGGCCGAACCAATTTGTACAATAGGCCCTTCCCTTCCTATGGAGCCTCCGCTTCCGATAGATACAGCTGAGGCCAACGCTTTGAAGAGTACAGTCCGCGGACGCATTTTACCTCCCTTTACAGCAACCGCTTCCATCACTTCGGGAACGCCATGACCTTTAGCCTCACTGGCAAAGAAATAAGTGATAAGCCCTACAATTAATCCTCCAATAGCCGGAATGATAAAAACCAGATCTCCTAATGTGTGATGTATCGGGGATGTTTCAATAACACTTAGATTCTGAAAAAACAATACATTTTGTATGAAAAATAAAAGGTAACGAAACCCAATGGCAATAAAACCTGATAGTACCCCTACAATCGCTGCAAGGAATAATACTTGCAAAGTATAATGCGTAAAAACGGGTCTTAAAAAGGACCTTTTCATACTTTTTCAGATAATTATCTAACCAAAGATGCAGAAAATCTGGTTAAATTCAAAAGCGAATTGTGGCTTCACAGAATCAATGAAAAAACCATGAAAACTGATGCTTAATGATTTTTTTCATGGATAAATATAATTGTTTCCGGCTAAAAGAAGAAATTTAGATAAGCTACTCGAATGCTTTGCTGCTATTTTTTAAATAAAACTTCAATGTTTTTGGGGATATCAGTATTGTCTATTCTGCCATCAAATAGTTCCGCCCCGGGACCTATAGCACTTACCGGCACCGGGATTCCTGTGTGAGAATTGCTGGTAAAAGATAGCCCTGATTTTTGAGTTAGAATTTCAATCGCTGTCTGCGTAAAAGATTGTTTTCCTATATAAGCAAGGGCCATCTCATCCATTTCTTCCTTACTTTCTTTATCGCCAAACTGAATATCGTAGGCATGCTTTAACAGCTTCAAATCATGATCATTAAGGCCAAGGCCATGGCGCTCTTTCCCAAGACCGATATATTTCCTGGTTATATCCATCACACGAACGAAAGTTAATTCTTCCTCTTGACTATATTTAACCAATTCGTCCAGTTTATTACCAAAGGCATCAAGTGAAACTTTCTGATGCTTCAATCTTTCATAATAGCTGGAATATTTTGTTTGCTGAGAGCCAACAGCCATACCACCTGTTTCATGATCGGCAGTAACCACTATCAACGTCTCATCAGGGTGCATTTCATAGAAGTCAATGGCTTTTTCTACAGCTTCTGAAAAAGCAATAACTCCGTGAATTATTCCCGCTGCATCGTTTCCATGTCCCGACCAGTCGATCTTTCCTCCCTCGACCATCATAAAAAAGCCGTTTTCATTATCCAGCAACTCAATTCCTTTCTCAGTAAAATCGGCTAATGAAATATCCTTTCTGGTCATATCCATGGCATAGGGCATGGCCCCCTGATCGAGACGGGGATTGACAGCCATAACTTTACCGGCATTTTTATCCAGTTTCCTGAACTCCTTTTTAGAATCTGTATACTGAAATCCTTTGGATTTTGTGAGCTCTACCAAGTCTTTCTCGTTTCCCTCTCTACCTTGCGGGAACTTAAATCCTCCACCGCCAAAATAATCAAAATTGCTTTGGGTAAGCTGTTTCCCTATGCTGTAATAATAATGTCTTGCTGGCTCATGGGCATAAAATGCCGCGGGAGTAGCATGATCGATTGACACCGTAGTGACAATGCCCACCTTCTTGCCGTGCTCTTTAGCGCGTTCGGCAATCGTTTTATATTCCCGGGATCGGTCATGATTCATTGAAATCGTATTAATAGAGGTTTTGTGTCCGGTTGCAATGGCTGTACCGGATGCTGCCGAACCGGTGATAAAGCGGCTTTCCGCATGAGTTGTCATAATACCCTGTGAAGGAAATTCACTAAAATTCAAAAATTTAAAGTCTGAACCATTATTAATCGCTGCCTGATAAGCCTCAGTAGCAGCCACCTGGGCGAAACCCATTCCATCGCCAATGAACAGGAAAACATATTTTGCCCTGTTGCCGGTATATGCTTCCCTTTTCTCTTCCACATTCTGAGAAAAGGTGGTAAAGCTGAATAAGGTCAGAAAAATCGTAGCAAGGAGCCTATAATTAAATCGTTTCATCATCATTCAAACGTTTGCAGTTATACTAATTAATGTAGCAAAACTGCAAATATATCCAATTGTTTGATGGACTC
>CAYFQK010000017.1:3646-24022 GCA_964345255.1 uncultured Bacteroidales bacterium
ATCTCCACGCAAAGCAACATCACGAATATTGAAGAAGTAAGGTTCTTTTCGCAATGGGCCGATGTGATGGTGACTGCACGCGAACTCGACCTAAATCAGGTGGCCGCCATCACCAAAGCTATCAAAGAACAGGACATACAGGGCCCCTCAGGAAAACTCGTACAGATAGAAATTTTTTCCCACGGTGCGCTATGCATGGCCATCTCCGGCAAGTGTTACCTGAGCCTTCACACCCTCAACGAATCGGCAAACCGGGGAGCTTGCCTGCAGCCCTGTCGCAGAGCCTACCAGGTAAAAGACAAAGAAAAAGATATTGAGCTGGAGGTGGATAATGAATACATCATGTCGCCAAAGGACCTTAAAACAGTTCATTTCCTGAATAAAATTCTCGATGCCGGGGTAAGGGTTTTAAAGATAGAAGGACGCGGACGATCCCCCGAATACGTTAAAAAAGTAACGCAAGTATATCGCGAAGCCGTTAATGCCTGGTTTGAAGGGAATTTCAACAGGAAAAATATTGAGAAGTGGAATGCAGCACTTGCCTCGGTATATAACCGGGGATTCTGGAATGGATATTACCTGGGTCAGCGTCTGGGAGAATGGACAGAAAAATATGGTTCTCAAGCCACCCGAAAAAAAATCTACGTGGGGAAAGTAACCAACTATTTCTCTAAAATCGGTGTGATTGAACTCAAAGTAGAAACTAACGCCATTGCTTCAGGTGATGATTTTATGATCATCGGCTCCACTACCGGGGTCTATGAGGATAAGGTAAAAGAGCTAAGGGTTGATATGAAAAAGGTCTCTGAAGCCAGCAAAGGAGATTATGTCTCGATACCTGTTAATCAGCTTGTAAGAAGGGGCGATAAACTCTATAAATTAATTCAAGTGAAAAAAGAAAAAGATTACCAAAATTAACCATGATCAAAGCAAACTTACATTCTCATAGTCAATATTGTGACGGAAAAGCAACAATGGAAGACATGGTTAATGCCGCCATTAAAAAGAACTTTTCTATTTTAGGAATATCAAGCCATGCCCCTGTTCCCATAAAAAACAACTTTGCTATAAAAAATGACCAGGAATTGATGGCTTATTGCCGTGAGGTAAGGCAATTAAAATCAGTGCACAGCGACAAAGCAGAAATCCATTGTTCGCTGGAAATAGACTACATCCCGGAAATTACCCGGAGCTTTACGTACTTTAACGATCGGTGTAATCTTGATTATACCATAGGCTCTGTACACCTTGTAAGAAATGGCAGCGACGACAGGCTTTGGTTTATTGACGGGCCGGATGCCGGTATTTACGACAAGGGATTACGCGAGGTTTTTCAAGGGGATATCGTAAAAGCCGTAACGGCATATTATCGCCAAATCAATGAAATGATAACAACCCAAAAACCTGATATGATAGGCCATGTAGATAAAATAAAAATGCATAACAGAAATCGCTACTTTTCCGAAGATGAGAAGTGGTATATTGACCTTGTGGAAGAAACCCTCGATTATATCAAAGCCAATGACGTGGTGATGGAGGTCAATACGCGGGGTTTATACAAAGGACGTTGTGATACGCTATTTCCCGGAGAAATAATCTTAAAAAAGGCTTTGAAATCAGGCATTCCGATCAGCCTGAATTCAGATGCTCACCATCCCTCCGATTTAGACGGATATTATCCTGAGGCTATGCAGCTTCTTGAAAAGATTGGTTTCAAAGAAATGTATTATTATACGAAAAGCGAATGGAAGGCTTATCCCTTTCAATAAAAAACCTTAAAGTACATCGCTTCCCTTATAGGCCCACTGAAGATACATGGCTCCCCAGGTAAATCCCGCACCAAATGTTGCAAGAATAATATTATCTCCCGGTTTCAGTTCTTTCTCCCACTCGTAAAGGCAAAGCGGCAGGGTAGCAGCAGTAGTATTTCCATACCTCTGGATATTAATCATTACTTGCTCACGTTTTATTCCCATCCGTTTAGCCGTTGCCTCGATAATACGCATATTAGCCTGGTGAGGGACCAGCCAATCCAGCTCATCAGGAGAGATATTATGGCGATTCATCATCTCTACTGAAACATCAGCCATTTTAGAAACCGCCCATTTAAAAACCGGCTGACCTTCCTGATAAATAAAATGCTCGTGACCATCCACGCTCTCATGCGAGGCGGGTTTCACTGAACCTCCGGCTTTTTGATGCAAATGATAGCGCCCTATGCCATCACTTTGAAGGATCGAATCATGAATCCCATACTCGCCCTGAGAAGGCTCCAAAAGTACAGCGCCTGCAGCATCACCAAAAATAGGGCAGGTGGCCCTGTCGGTATAATCTGTAATCGCCGACATCTTATCTGCCCCCACTACGACGACTTTCTTGTATTGCCCTGATTCAATAAATTTTGATCCAGCTTCCATGGAATACAGAAATCCTGAGCACCCGGCATTAACATCAAAACTGAATGCATTTCTGATCCCTGCCTTATCACTGATGATATTAGCTGTTGCAGGGAAAACATGATCGGGTGTTACAGTGGCACAAATCAACACATCCACCTCATCAGGCGAAGTATTGGTTTTTTCCAGCAGCTCTTTCACCGCTCTTTCAGCCATGTAAGATGAACCTTCTCCTTGTTTTTTGAGTATGTGCCGGGTTTTGATACCAATGCGCGCCATTATCCATTCGTCATTGGTATCCACCATTTGGGCAAGCTCATCATTAGTAAGCAGGTCTTCCGGTGCATAAGCACCCACTCCGCTAATTACTGCTTTCATGAATCATCCGTTTTGTTGAAAAAATCGTTGCAAAATTATAATATTTTGCCAGCGCGGTTACTCGTTTTGGAAATTCTTCAAAATCGATTGCTCAATTTTAGATGGTAAATCGGCTTTTTGCACCTCAAAAGCGTGAAGAATCATATTTTTGATAGCTATATCGTTGGAAATACCATGGCCGATCACCACCGGCGCATTGACGCCGAGGACCGGTGTTCCTCCGTAATTCTCATAATTAAACCGTGCAAGGTAATCATCAGTCAGGCCACGCTTGGTGATAATACGGAAAAAAGCTTCCGTTTGTTTTAATACCACATTGCCAGTAAACCCGTCGCAAACAATAACATCTGCATTGTTCCGTAAAAAATCCCGTCCTTCAACATTACCAATAAACTCAAAGGTCTTACTTTTTTCGAGCAAAGGATAGGCTGATTTAGTCAAAAAATTCCCTTTTTCCTTTTCCTCACCAATATTCAGCAACCCAACCTTTGGTTTTTCAATATTAAAAACATGATGTGCATATAAGTTTCCGAGGATTGCAAATTGAAAGAGGTGTTCCGGTTTCGAATCTACGTTGGTCCCAACATCAAGAATAATATTGTTTTTGCCATCCTGTCGGGGGAAAATAGCTGCCGTGGCAGGTCTCGCAATCCCTTTAACCGGCTTTACTGAGTACATAGAACCCACCAGCATAGCTCCCGAGTTACCGGCACTGGCGATAGCGTCTATTTGCTGGTTTTTCAGAAGGTGGAACCCAATATTTATACTGGACTTGGTTTTAAGCTTGAAAGCTTTAGTAGGGTTTTCCCCCATTTGTATAGTCTGTTCAGCATGCACTATGTCAAAATCATCCGGATTAGCTTCAAATTCCCTGAGCTTATTGCGGATAATTGCTTCATCGCCTATCAAAACGACTTGCCCATACTGCTTAATAGTTTTATGGGCGAGAATAGCTCCCCGAATTGTTGCATCAGGTGCCCTATCCCCGCCCATAACGTCTAAACCGATTCTCATTAGAAACAGGTTTTGTTATTGGCTTATTCTACTTCTGCTTCGCGAACCAGCTTTCCTTTATAGTATAACGCGCCATCAACATAATAAGCACGGTGATAGAGGTGTACTTCACCTGTTGTTTGACATGTAGCCAACTGCGGTCGCTTCGCCTTATAATGTGTACGACGCTTATCCCTTCTGGTCTTTGATGTTTTTCGCTTTGGATGTGCCATTTCTTATATGTTTTACTTTTTTACTGATTCTTTTTTAATTTTTTTAACGCTTCCCACCTGGGGTCTATCTCCTTTTGGTCCTCATTTTCATGAGAGCCGTCGTGTATTTCCACTTTTTTAAGTATTTCAATCATTTTTGGGTCGCACATGGGGTTGCCGTTTTCATCGTTTGGGTGAACTTTTTTCATGGGGATCAATACCGCAATGTATTCATACACATGATGCGCCACGTCAAAATACGACCAGTCATCAGGGATGATCAACACATCTTCTGCCTCTTCAGCCATTTCGTGAATACCATTTTGAAATTTTACGAATAGCTTTTCCTCAGCTTCCAGATAGTGTTTGTATTTCCCCAGGCACCGGTCACAGGTTAGCTCTACCCATCCTGTCAATTGAAAATCAAAAATGAGCATTCGCTCTTTTTTAGTCATCAATAGATCGACCTTCACATCCCCGTGCTCGATTTCCAGATTGTAATACTTTTCAAAGAACACTTCCTTTGCAGAAAGCTCAAACTTATGTTCCCCCAGCTTTAAACCGCTAAATGCGATTCGAAATTCAGTTAATCTACCCACAAGACCCTCGCTTTCTTTTTAAAAAGGGCTGCAAAACTAACAAGGAATCATTAATAATACAAATATTTTACCGGAAACATTCAAAATTAGTTCTTTGCATGTCTCCATACTATTCCTGGCAGCGGATAAAGCTTTTTTACTGTAGTTACTTAAATGCTTTTTCTAATAATCCATCGCCATTCAATGCCAGCCGGTTAAAATATTCGGGAACATGCTTCCCGGTAAGTTTATCCACATAGAGTTTTGCAATGTATTGCCCCAGCATGTACCCTTGTCCTCTGAGCCCGATGAAAAGGCCTTTGTCAACATCAACAACCATTCGGGGCTCAACATAATAGCCTGACCACAAAGCCTGAAGACCCACCGAAGAAAGCTCAGGCAACCAGTCGACAAAAACCTCCGAGGCAATTTCCATAAACTCTTTTGAGTTAATTTTAAGGTTAGAGTGTGTCTCAAGAGGTTCATTCCCGGGGGAGGCACACCCGATAATCTGTCCGGTCTCAGCTAGCTGCTGTCCATAAACCGCTACAAACCCCTTATATTTTCTGCGATCGATTACCATTGGAAAAGGTTGTCCGTTCTTTCCCAAATAAGGTAACCGCCTGGTGATAAATGCCTGATGCTTAACAGGAAACACTTTAGCATCAATCCCAAGGCGTTTGGCAAACTCTCCGCCTTCGTGCCCCAGGGCATTTACAAGATGTGGTGTCTCATAAATCATGTATTCACCGTCATGACGCCTTACTAAAACGCTGTAGTTGTTGCCCTCTTTCCAGACATCAATCATTTTACAGTCTTCCTCAATCGTTCCGCCATTTTCAACACCAATGCTTCTTATCAGGTCGATCGTCTTTCCGGGAGTAGACTGCCAGCAATTTTTGGTGACCAATGCGGCTTTGTATTTTTTACAATGCGGATTAAATGTGGGAGCAATTTCATTGGGGAAGTCAGAGGGTTTGATCATATATGAATCAGACCATTTCATAGACTCTTCCAGGGCGGCATACATTTTATCATCATGCGCCATAGTAACATATCGTATGGAGCGGTAATCGATATTTTTCACTTCTTGCAGATGTTCGAATATCTCTTTGTTTTTCAAAGCTATCTCTGAAAGCTCGGGCATACTGAAATTGGGCCGGCCTCCGGCTATGTTGCGCCACGAGGAGCCCCTGTCATAATTAACCAGCACCGGACGGAACCCTTCCTCCGACAAATACCTGAACAAGGCACTACCTCCTATGCCTCCTCCTGCCACAAGGGCGGAGGTCTTTACCTTTTTTATCCGCCCATTGCCAGGGTTGGGTTTAACGTTTTCATGGAAGGAAGGAGGATAAACTTCACCCATCCCTATTTGATTGGATAGCGGAGCGCGCGGTGTGGACTCTCCTACCAGTTGTATTCCTTTTGGCGCCAGTTGCTGCCTGAGTCTTTTTACACAACGCTTACCGCGACAGGCTCCCATCCCCAGCCTGGTTGTATGCTTTATTTCATCCACAGAGATAAACGTGCGATCACCAATGACGGCAAGGATATCATCAAGCTTAACATCTTCGCAATGGCAGATATATTTATCCTCTGCCTCTATAGCGTCCACCGGCTCCATCTCCAATGGCTCAGGATAGTTTTCCTTAATGATAAACCCGCGGGCACGCGTTAAATCAATCCCTGTTAAATCCTCTGCTTTTACGCGCGCTACATGCGTCTTATTGGGTTTTTTCAGAATTTTCTCAAGCACTCCCCGGCCAATTTTCTTTCCGTGATTATCAACGAGATAAACCTCTTGATCCTTCTCAAGGTCAAATTCTACCGGGAAAAACAACCAATTCTTCTTAAGATTATAACCAAAAATAGCCAGGCCGGGACACTGGTGAATACATTGCATACAACCGGTGCATTTTTCATAATTGATATGCGGGGCCGTGCTGGTTGAGGATTTAGTAATTGCTCCTTCCGGGCATGCAAACGCACAAGGATTGCAGGCAAAACCATGCAAACAATCCAGTAAAACAAAGGGCTTTTCCTGCATACGCTCATAAGATGGCATGTAGGGCTGCTCCAGCATCTGTTCAGGTTCTTGCTGCGAATCGATATACTCCTTAGAAAGCCGGAGATAACTTTTGTAATCTATTTTTCTGTCCATCTGTTGCAAAACATCATAAGCCGCCTGCTTGCCGCGAAGGACTGCGCTGGTTCCTTCACCTATCTTCATGGCATCTCCGGCGCCATGACATTTTGTTCCAAAAACTTCGGTCCCCTTGTTTAAAAGTTGATCATCAGGTATTAACCCTGTACAAATATTTATTGCATCAATTCCATCAATACGTTTCTCCGTTCCGGGAACCGGCTTAAAGTTTTTACATTCGGCAATAACCACCCCTGTAATCCCATCGTGGTTTTCATTAGGAATTGCTTTTAACAAAGTATGACCCGTCATAACCGGTATGCCGAGTCGTCTGACGCGATTGGCCTGAACAGGAAAACCACCCTCAAAGGGCTGAGCTTCCACAATAGCCTTAACATTCGCCCCGGCCTGCATAAGCTGGTAGGAAGTAAGATAGCCTATGTTTCCTGCTCCCACGCTAAGGATTTTTTTCCCCAGCAAAGTAAATTCAGTATTCATCATTTTTTGAACTACTGCTGCGGTGTATACGCCGGGCAGGTCATCATTCTCAAAAGAAAACAAAAACGGAATCGCCCCTGTGGCGATGATGAGGTAATCAGCATCCACAAAAAAGATCTCATCTGTCGATATATTTTTAACGGCTAATCGCCTGCCTTCAAGGATGTCCCATACAGTGGAATTAAGGAAAATACCACTACGATCTTCTCCCGCCAACTGGGTGGCTATATCAAACCCGCGCAGGCCCCCGAATTTTTTTTTCTTTTCGAAGAAAAAGAACTGGTGTGTCTGCATAACAAACTGTCCACCGATGCGGCTGTTATTATCGATAACCATATTATGAATCCCATGCTGGTTGAGGGTTTCGCGGGCTGCAAGTCCGGCAGGACCAGCGCCGATAATGGCAACATCTGTGCGATATGCATTATACGTTTTTTCCTTCCTGTAATCTGTAGTGTGTGGCTTGTAATCGGATGGGATCTCCTCAACTTTTTTTACCCCATCCACTTTTGTTATGCATATTCTCCTTACTTCGCCATCAACAAGCATTTCACAAGCTCCGCATTTTCCTATTCCACATTCCAGGCTTCTTTCCCTGTTTCTGATACTGTGGCTGTGAACAGGAAATCCCGCCTGATGAAGGGCTGCGGCTATAGTATATCCTTTAGCAGCAGTAACTTTCTCTCCTTTAAAAGTAAAAACGGTTTCTTCAACTTTCGGAACATCCAGAATGGGATGCTGATCTATTTTATACATAAGACTTGATTAGTGTTTAATTAAAAACATTGTTAGTATTATAACAAACAAATATATGTCATATTAAAAGCCTTCGTATATCAGGGCTGTAATTTATTTTCATTTAAAATAACTGTTTTTAATAGAATTCCCAATGCAGAGTCAATAGGGTAAAGCTAAATAAAAAAAGGCCGTTATTAAAGCAGACATATAGCTATTATTAAATATTGAAAAAAATAAATAAATTTGCTTGTGATTATATTTGGATATTAACGGGTTTCATAAAATAAAACGTATGTTATGTTTAATAAATTGATAGCGGCATCATTACCTTTCATGCCAAAACGATTTGTCTGGCTTTTCTCAAAAAAATATATTGCAGGTGAAACGCTCTCAGACGCCTTGCGGGTATCAAAAGATTTAAACCAAAAAGATATGCTGGTAACGCTCGACTTGCTGGGCGAATTCATTAAAACACTTGATGAAGCCAAGGCTAATAAAGACGCGTATCTTGAAATTATTGATGCCGCTGAAAAAGCCGGCATTAAGGGCAGCTATTCTATCAAGCCTACGTTTTTCGGATTACTTATTGATAAAGAAACTTGTTACAATTATCTCAGGGAGGTCATAAGTAAGGCCGCCTCCTATGGAAATTTTGTAAGAGTCGACATGGAAGACTCCAAATGTACTGACCGCGAAATAGAGCTATTCAGGCGCCTGCAAAAGGAATTCCCTAAGAATGTAGGACTGGTTTTCCAGGCCTACCTGAAACGCACCCTGGATGACTTAAAAGGACTGCACGACCTTCACTCAGAGGAAAACCCTCTCAACATCAGGCTGTGCAAAGGCATTTATGTTGAACCTGCTGACATCGCCTACAAAGGCTATGAAAACATAAATAAACATTTCATAGAACAGATGGATTATCTCCTGAAAAATGGTTTTTATACAGCCATTGCCACCCACGATCGCCCCCTCATCGATAAAGCTTACGAGCTTATAGCCAAATATCATGTCCCCAAAGAATTATATGAATTCCAGATGCTTTACGGTGTGACGCCTCATCTAAGACAGGAAATTGTCGATAAAGGTCACAAAATGAGGATTTATGTCCCCTTTGGTAAAGAGTGGTTTGGCTATTCAACCAGGCGCCTGAAAGAAAATCCTAAAATGGCGTCGCACATTATAAAAGCCCTATTTATCAAAAAATAAAAAGGCCTTCAATTCCATCGATTCTCTCAGAAATTGAATATTAGCTCGATTTTTACTACATTTGCACCTCGTTCTTAGTGTGAAGTATAAAATTTGTACTGATGAAAAAAGCAAGAGTATTATTTGTTTCGCAGGAAATCAAGCCCTATCTCAAAGATAGCCACATGAGCAAAATCGGGCGCTACCTTCCGCAGGGAATCCAGGAAAAAGGAAAAGAGATTCGCACTTTCATGCCACGTTTTGGAATCATTAATGAAAGAAGAAACCAGTTACACGAGGTGATACGGCTTTCAGGGATGAATTTGATTATTGACGATACCGACCGCCCTTTAATCATTAAAGTTGCTTCAATCCAGCCTGCCAGAATGCAGGTGTATTTTATTGATAATGAAGATTATTTCCACAGAAAAGCCATTATTAGAGATAAAAACGGGAAATTCTTTGATGATAATGATGAAAGAACCGTATTTTTCAACAGAGGGGTTCTTGAAACGGTAAAGAAACTTGGCTGGGCTCCCGACATTATTCATTGCCATGGATGGATTTCAAGTCTTATTCCTTTGTACGTCAAAAAAGCCTTTAAAGATAATCCGCTATTCTCCGATACTAAGGTAATATGTTCTCTTTATGATGAGGCTTTTGAAGAAAAGCTGGACCCCAATTTCCCCAGAAAAATCAAATTAGAAGGCATAGCAGACAAGGATCTGAAAATTTATGAAAATCCCGATTATCAAAAGCTTATGAAAGGAGCCATTCAGTTTTCAGATGCCTTGATCAAGGGGTCGGAAAATATAGACAGCGAAGTGGAAAAAGCCGCTAAAGCATCTGGCAAACCTTTCCTCGATTACCAGGGGGATGAAACAGAGCAATACGTGGCTGCGTTTAACGATTTTTATGATAAAATTCTGGAAAGCTAATTGCTATTATCCTCATAATTTGTACTATTGCGCTAAATTTTATTGTAGAATTTAAAACGATTTTATCTTGATTAAACGTGTGGTAAGAGCCCTTTTCGTGGTAGTTATTTTTGTATTCGTGGCAGGATGTGAAGAAAAGCCTAATGAATTAGGCTTAAATGTACAACCCGGTGATAATGATCTGAATGTTAAAACCACCGATACCCTCACAATAGAAGCGTATTCCACCCGTCTTGATTCCATTCGGTCAGATGAGACGACATTTAGCCTTCTGGGGTCATATTACGATCCGGTATTCGGTATTTCCACAGCAAGTATTTTTACCTCTTTCACATTATCAGATACAGACCATGATTTCGGAAATAATCCTGTAGCTGATTCATTGGTTCTATCGCTGGCCTACAAAAACCACTATGGTGATACAGTCACGCAACAGCAACTGGAAGTTTACGAACTATCAGAAAAAATAATCGGTGATTCGACTTACTATTCTACCAAAACCTTTAATCACCAAACGCAAGAGCTATCTGATAATCACACCTTTGTGCCCAAGCCGCAAGATTCAGTAATGGTTGACACCAATTTGATGGCTCCGCAAATAAGAATCCAGCTGGATGATGCGCTGGCCGATAAACTTATTAACGCCACGGATGATGAAATGGCAGATAGTGAAGCTTTCAGTGATTTCTTCAAAGGGTTATTCATCAAAGCAAATCGTATTGAGCAGCCAGGGGCGGGATCAATTTCATACCTTGGAATGAATTCGGCGTTATCTAAACTTACCCTTTATTATCACAACGATTCCACCGATAGTATAGCTTTTGATTATCAGGTTCTTTCAGGCACCCCAAGAACAAATCACTTTCAGCACTACGGTTATGAGGAAGCCTCCCCTGATTTTAAGCAGCAGGTCATCGAAGGAGACACAACCCTTGGAAGCCAAACCCTTTTCTTACAAGCCATGGCAGGCGTGCACACTACACTGCGTATCCCTCATGCTGAGACTCTTAAAGGAAAAATAGCTATTAATGATGCTATGCTTTATCTTCCTGCGGAAGAGAGCCAGGAATTTGATGTGCCTGATCAGCTGGGTCTTTTTATAAGAACCGGAGAGAGAAGCCTGGCCAATTTGCCTGACAATAATGAAGGAGAGGCTTATTTCAGTGGCTACTATAACAATAGCGAAAGCCGGTATCGTTTCAGAATATCACGATATCTTCAAAGCCTTATTAGTGGAAAAGAAAAATATAAGAAATTGTTGCTTAACATCCCTGAAAGCATGATTAAAGCCAACAGGTTAATCTTAAACGGCCCTGAATCTGCAAGCAGAAAAATGCGCGTCAAGATTACTTATACGGAAGTAGAATAATATTTTGCTAAAAAATTAGAAATATCTTCCTTTAGAAAGGGAATAAAAAACCCTATATTTGAAAAAACATTAATCTTACCAAGTTAAACGTTATGTGTGGAATAGTTGGTTATGTAGGTAAAAAACAGGCATACCCGGTACTGATGAATGGCCTGCACCGTTTAGAATACCGTGGATACGACAGCGCCGGAATCACCCTGGTTAATAACGGCGTCAAACAGTATAAGAAAAAAGGGAAAGTCTCTGCATTAGAAGAGCATCTAGCCGGAAAAGATATCAGCGGAAGCACTGGTATTGCTCACACGCGTTGGGCCACGCATGGAGAACCCAACAACATCAATGCACATCCGCAAAGCTCCAATTCCAAAACCCTGTCATTGGTTCATAACGGAATCATCGAAAACTATGCCCTTTTAAAAAAGGAACTAATTAACCGCGGTTATACTTTTGAAAGCGACACGGATACAGAAGTCCTTATTAACCTGATTGAAGATATTCAATTGAAAGAAAAGGTATGTATTGATGAGGCTGTAAGAATTGCATTGAATAATGTCATTGGGGCCTATGCCATCGTAGTGGCTTCAGAAGAAGACCCTGATATGCTGATCGCAGCAAGAAAAGGAAGCCCCCTGGTAGTTGGTATTGGAGAAGACGAATATTTTCTTGCTTCAGATGCAACGCCTATCGTGGAGTATACAAAAAGTGTGGTTTATCTCGAAGATGAAGAAATTGCTATCGTTAAAAAAGGCCAGGATCTGAAGATCAAAACGATTAAAAATAAATCCAAAACTCCGTATGTTCAGCAGCTGGAAATGAATCTTAGCGCACTGGAAAAGCAAGGGTATGATCATTTTATGCTGAAGGAGATATACGAGCAACCACAATCTATCCTTGACAGCATGCGGGGCAGGCTGAATCCTGACAACTGGCAGGTGCGGCTTGGCGGCATTATCGATTACGAGCAAAAAATGGTCACTGCCAGACGTATTATCATCATAGCTTGTGGCACCTCCTGGCATGCCGGATTGGTGGGAGAATATCTTTTTGAAGAACTCGCCCGTGTACCTGTGGAGGTAGAGTATGCCTCAGAATTCCGGTACCGCAATCCGATTTTGGATGAAAATGATATTGTCATTGCCATATCGCAATCCGGAGAGACCGCAGATACCCTTGCAGCTATCGAACTGGCAAAATCAAAAGGAGCAACCATCCTCGGCATATGCAATGTTGTAGGCTCCTCCATTGCACGCGCCACCCATGCCGGCACCTATACGCACGCCGGACCGGAGATAGGTGTAGCCTCAACAAAAGCTTTCACAGCGCAGGTTACAGTGCTTACACTTATGGCTTTAAGAATTGCCAAGCTAAAAGGATCTATCAATGCTTCGAGCTATCAGCAAATAGTCTACGAGATGTATGGCATCCCTCAGAAAATAGAGCAGGCACTGAAAACAAATGATATCGTAGAGCAAATAGCCTTTAAGTTTAAAGAAAAACGAAACTTCCTTTATCTGGGACGCGGCTATAATTTCCCTGTAGCCCTCGAGGGCGCCCTTAAGCTTAAAGAAATATCCTACATACACGCAGAAGGATATCCTGCAGCTGAGATGAAACATGGACCCATTGCTCTAATAGACGAAAACATGCCAACAGTTGTAATTGGCACCAACAAAAGCATTTACGACAAGGTTATCAGCAATATCCAGGAGATTAAAGCGCGTAAAGGCGTCATAATAGCAGTAGTACCGGAGGGAGATACTTCGATAAAAGAAATTGCTGATTTCACCATAGAAGTGCCCTCTACGCACAAAGTACTGGACCCGTTGATAAATACCATACCTCTCCAGCTACTCTCTTATCATATAGCTTTAATGAGAGGATGTAATGTTGATCAACCCAGAAATCTCGCTAAATCAGTGACAGTAGAATAACATAGCAGAAAACCTTTACAGGCGTTCTGCTATAGCATTCCAATTAACAAGCGCCCAAAACGCATCAACGTACTCGGGTTTTCTGTTCTGCCTGTCGAGATAATAGGCATGTTCCCATACATCGCAGGTTAAAAGCGGCGTCATTCCATGCCGAAGCGGATTACCCGCATTGCTCTCCTGAATAATTCTTAGCTTTCCATCATCCGTTAAGGCAAGCCAGGTCCATCCAGAGCCAAATAAGGTTGTTGCTGAATTGGTGAATTGTGATTTAAACTCCTCAAAAGAACCAAAATCCCGCTCGATCATTTTTAACAAATCGCCGGTGGGTGCACCCCCTCCTTTGGCGCTTAAAGAGTTCCAATAAAACGTATGATTCCACGCCTGGGCCCCGTTATTATAAATACCCCCATCGGCTTCTTTTATGATTCGCTCCAATGAGGCATTTTCAAAAACGGTTCCCTGGATTAGTTTGTTGGTTTTTTCAACATAGGTTTTGTGATGTTTCCCATAATGGAAATTCACTGTTTGCTCAGAAATGTGAGGTTCAAGCGCATTTTTTTCAAACGGTAACGGAGGTAATTCAAAAGCCATAATTTGTATGTTTTGGTTAATAGTCTATTAAACAAAGTTAACATTAATAACTTCTGTGTACAAGCTTATACCCGTATACAATGAAAAAAAACTTATTCGCTCTTGTTTTGCACGGCTTTGAGGGCTCTCTGAAAAACAGCGTCTGTTTCCAGATACACCGGATAGAACCCTTCATTGTCATAAATATTTCGTCCAATCAATGCCTTTAACAAAGTCCTGATTTCCTTAACAGATTCCTTAAAAAGATCGGAATCTTTGGGCACACCAGCCTCTTTGGCTTCTTTAAGAAATTCCTGCATCAACTCATCGCCAACTGAAAACTTGTTTATAAATGCTTCCGCCGAGCCATAGGCTTTGAGATCCTGTCTGTTCTGGTCGGCATAATCGAAAGCGAACCGGTAAAATATTCCTTTCTGCAGCAAATTGCCCATGTAATCATTGGATTGTTCCTGCTTTATGGAAACAAAAATATCAGGCATAATCCCTCCGCCTCCGTATACTATTTTTCCTCCGGGGGTTTCATATTTCAATGAATCTGCAAACTGGATGCTATCAGCTGATTCAAGTTCACCGTTTTTCCATCGATCGTAAATATCATGATAATATTCTTTCCGGTTTTCTTCGTAAGGTCTTTGAATACTTCTGCCGGTAGGTGTATGGTATCGCGCAACCGTTAACCGGATAGCGGAACCGTCGCTCAATCTCATCTGTTCCTGAACCAGGCCCTTTCCAAATGATCGTCTACCTACGATTAGCCCCCGGTCATTGTCCTGAATAGCTCCTGCAAGAATTTCACTGGCAGAGGCTGAGCCCTCATCTATAAGAATAGCAATTTCCCGGTTTTCAAAAGACCCTGTGCTGGTAGCATAAGCATGCTGTTTGGGGCGGTTTTTGCCTTCAGTGTAAACAATCAGTTCGCCATCTTTCAGAAATTCGTCTGCCAGCTTTATGGCTGCCTGCAGATATCCGCCGGCATTAGAGCGCAGATCAAGAATGAGTTTATTCATGCCTTTGTTCAAGAGTTCTTCCAGGGCTGTTTTGACCTCTTTGTAGCTGGTAGCTGAGAATTTACTTAATTTAATAAAACCTATCGAATCAGTTGGCATGAATGCTATATCCACACTGTGCGTTGGAATAACATCACGGGTAATGGTATAATGTACTAAATCTTCAAGTCCGGAGCGGTATATACCTACCCTGACTTTTGTTCCCTTTTCTCCTTTAAGTTTGCTGATAATTTCTTCGTTGGTGATGCCCGTTCCTGCAACCGTGTCTCCTTCAATGGTAACAATGCGATCACCTCCTCTTATCCCAACTTTTTCAGACGGGCCACCACTAATCGCCCGAATTATCATCACCGTATCCTTTTCGATACGAAACTGCACTCCTATTCCCTCAAATTCTCCCTTCAGGGGATCATTAACCTGATTGAATTCTTTTGCCGGAATAAATTGTGAATGCGGATCCAATTCAGACAGCACCTCTTTGATAGCCTTGTTTTCAAGCTTATCAATATTTACAGTATCAACATAATCTTCATTCAGGTAATTAAGCACATTAGATACTTTTCCGGCAGAACCACCCCCGAGCTGGAAAATTTTTCCGGGGCTGGGTTGTCCCGATTTCATATTGTAACCCAGATAAATACCGGCAGCCAATATTATCGCAAACGCAATAGGGAGATAAATTTTTATTTTAGACATCTTACCTTGTTCTCTTATTTCAGAAATGTAAAGGTACAAAAAAAGCTTTCTATTCACAGAAAGCTTTCGTACCCAGGGCCGGGGTCGAACCGGCACGGGTATTACCCCATTGGTTTTTGAGACCAACGCGTCTACCAATTCCGCCACCTGGGCTATTTTTACCGGAGGTGCAAAATTATAATTTTTCTATGGATTTCAAATGAAGTTTTTACTAATTTTATAATGTATCTGGAATATGTTGGCTATACCAAAATATTGTCGTATTTTCGCGCTCAAATTATCGGGCCTCACCAAATCCATAAATTATGTCTAATGAGGTAAATATTGTTGCCGGAAGAGCAACAAAATATCTGGCTGAGAAAATAGCCCACAGCTATGGCCAGCGTTTGGGAAATGTTAATGTCACCGAATTTTCTGATGGGGAGTTTCAACCGTCCTTCGAAGAAAATATTCGCGGAAACGATATCTTCATCATTCAATCGACATTTGCTCCAACGGATAACCTTTTTGAACTATTAATGATCATTGATGCCGCCAAGCGTGCTTCGGCCCGAAACATTGTTGCTGTTATCCCCTATTTTGGCTTTGCCCGCCAGGACCGGAAAGACAGGCCCCGCGTTTCGATCGCATCCAAACTAATTGCTAATCTGCTTTCGGCTTCAGGAGTCAACCGAATAATAACGCTTGATTTACATGCCGATCAAATTCAAGGGTTCTTTGAGTTCCCTGTAGATCACCTTTTCGCTGCATCTATCTTTGTACCCTATTTGCGTAAACTCAAACTACCTCGCATAAGCATGGCTTCACCTGATACCGGGGGGACCAAACGAGCAGCAGCCTACGCAAAAATTTTAGAGACAGATTTTATTATATGCTATAAGCAGCGAACCAGGCCTAACGAGGTAGAAAAAATGGCCGTTGTGGGCGACGTGCAGGGAAAAGATATTGTGCTGGTGGATGACATCATTGATACGGGTGGCAGCATAACGCGCGCAGCTGAATTGATAATGGAAAAAGGAGCTAACAGCGTAAGAGCAATAGCAACCCACCCGATTTTTTCAAGGGATGCTATTGAAAAAATACAAAAATCTCATTTCGAAAAAGTATATGTCACTGATACGATTCCGCTGAAAACCGACTGCAAAAAAATAGAGGTGCTTACCACCGCCGATTTATTTGCAGAAGTTATTAGGAGAGTTCGTCATGATGAATCGATAAGTTCGATTTTTAAATTTGAAAATATAAAAAAGCAAAATAAATTTGTTTGATTGTTTAATTAATAAATTTTGAATAATGAAAACAGTATCATTGAGCGGTTCTCCAAGAGAGAACGTAGGGAAAAAAGATGCTAAAAAAAACCGGGCCATGGGGAGAATTCCCTGTGTGATGTACGGTGGCTCGCAAGAGCAAAAGCAATTTACGCTTGAAGAAAAAGAATTGGTGAAATACATCTGGAATCCCGAAGTATTTCTTTTTAAGATTACTTTGGAAGGCAAAGAATATGAAACCATCGTTCAGGATTTGCAGTTTCATCCTGTAAGTGACCGCATAGTGCACGTAGATTTTCTACAGATTCTGGAAGATAAACCGTTCACTATTTCACTTCCGGTTAAAACAAAAGGGACCTCTCCGGGTATCGCCAAGGGTGGTAAACTTTATAAGAACCGCAGGAAACTTGTGGTGAAAGGGCTTATTAATGATATGCCCCAGGAGATAATTATCGACATTTCAAAGCTTGACATTAACGATGCTGTTAAAGTTAATGAATTGGAAAGAGATAATCTTACCTTCCTTGATCCTCCAACCTCAACGGTAATTGCCATTAAGTCAGCCAAAGCTATGGCAGCGATGGGTGCCGATATGGAACCTGAAGAAGAAGAAGAGGAAGAAGGTGAAGAAGGAGAAGAAGGTGCTGAAGGAGAAGAAGGTGCCGAAGGAAGCGCTGAAGGTGAAGGCGGATCCGAAAGCGGAGAAGGCGAATCCAAAGAATAATATCCTTTTCCTAAGAAATAATCCTAAGGGATGTGTAATAATTTGTTAATTACACATCCCTTTTTATTTTTACCTGTAGTTTTATTAAAAGCCATGAAGAAATACCTCATCATCGGGTTGGGAAATCCCGGCGAAAAATATGCCAATACGCGCCACAACATAGGATTTGTGGTACTGGATGCGTTTGCACAAAAGCAAAACGTGACCTTTGAGCCTGCACGCTATGGCGACCTGGCACGCACAAAAATCAGGGGGCGGGAGGTATTACTGCTGAAACCCACCACCTACATGAACCTCAGCGGCAATGCGATGCGCTATTGGATAGAGAAAGAAAAAGTGCCGGTAGAAAACACCCTCACTGTCGTGGATGATATTGCCCTGCCCACAGGATTGCTCAGAATGAAAAAGAAAGGCAGCGACGGGGGGCACAATGGGTTGGCAGACATCATCAGGGCCATTGGGACTTCAAACTTCCCCCGGCTTAGAATTGGGGTCGGGGATGGTTACCCGAAAGGATCGCAGATCAATTTTGTGCTGGGCGAATGGACAAAAGATGAAGAAGAAATCATGATTCCCAAGGTGAAAAAGGCGGCTGAAATGATTAATTCATTTGTTTCTGCGGGAATCGGAAAGACCATGAATGAGTTTAACGAAAAACAATCACCCCCAAAAAAACCGCCTGAAGAGGATGACTCCACAGAAAGGGAATCTGAATAAACCCAGGGCATAAAAAAACCCGGCATAGCCCGGGTTTTTTTCTATTCAGGTCTTACTCTCAATCGTTCATGTAGTATTGAAGAAATCTCCTCAATCGGAATCCGCTCCTGCTTCATGCTGTCGCGTTCGCGTATGGTGACCGTATTATCCTCCAGCGTCTGATGGTCGACCGTAATGCAATAAGGCGTTCCGATAGCATCATGGCGGCGATAACGCTTACCGATGGCATCCTTCTCTTCGTAATGCGTGTTGTAGTCGTACTTCAAATCATTGATTATCTCCCGTGCTTTTTCAGGAAGCCCATCCTTTTTTACCAGAGGGAAAACCGCCGCTTTGACCGGAGCTAAAAATGGCGGGATTTTCATCACCACACGTTCCGAACCATCTTCGAGTTTTTCTTCTTCATAGGCGTAGGTCAGCACGCTGAGAAACATTCTGTCCAATCCAATAGACGTCTCCACCACGTAAGGCACATAACTTTGTTCCGTCTCAGGGTCATAATATTGTACTTTCTTACCCGAATATTCCTGGTGAGCCGAAAGGTCGAAATCGGTTCTAGAGTGGATGCCTTCCAGCTCTTTGAAACCCATCGGGAAGTTAAATTCAATATCGTAAGCGGCATTGGCGTAGTGGGCCAGCTTATCGTGTTCATGCAGGCGATAATATTCGTCAGGAATACCCAGCGCCCGGTGCCATTTCACGCGTTCGTTCTTCCAGTACTCAAACCACTCCATCTCGGTTCCGGGGCGAACGAAGTACTGCATTTCCATTTGCTCAAACTCCCGCATGCGGAAAATAAACTGGCGGGCCACAATCTCATTTCGGAAAGCTTTACCGATTTGGGCAATTCCAAATGGAATCTTCATCCGGCCGGTTTTTTGTACATTCAGGTAGTTGACAAATATTCCCTGGGCTGTTTCCGGACGCAGATAAATCTTATTTGAGCTGTCATCCAGCGAACCCAGCTTGGTATCAAACATCAGGTTAAACTGCCGCACATCGGTCCAGTTCTTCGAGCCGGATACCGGGTCGGCTATTTCCAGTTCCTCTATAAGCTGCTTAAGTTCAGCCAGATTATCCTTCTCAAGAGCCTGAACCATCTTCTTTTTGATGGATTCAATCTGTTCCTGGTATTTCTGCACACGGGGGTTAGTGTTCATGAATTGTTCTTCATCAAACTCCTCCCCGAAACGCTTTTTCGCCTTTTTAACTTCCTTGTCTATCTTGCCCTGGATTTTTTCGATATGCTCTTCGATCAAATCATCGGCGCGGTATCGCTTTTTGGAATCCTTGTTATCAATCATCGGATCATTAAATGCTTCCAGGTGGCCTGAAGCTTTCCAAATCCTCGGATGCATAAAAATAGCCGAATCGAGTCCCACAATGTTTTCGTGGTACTGCACCATCGACTTCCACCAAAAATCTTTGATATTATTTTTCAGTTCAACACCGTTCTGGCCGTAATCATAAACGGCACTCAGACCCTCATAAAGCTCACTTGACTGAAATACAAACCCATACTCCTTCGCATGGGCAATTATTTTCTTGAATTTATCTTCGCTGTTTTTTGCCATGCCGCAAAAGTAATAATGTTATAGTTTTGATACTAATTGTTAGGCTAAAAGCTTAGCTGGTAAAGAAATCAAATACGTTGCCCACTCCACTTGTTTTGCCCTTGTACAATTCGGTATATCCACAGTTGGTACAAGTTACCGTAGTAAATTTTTTGTTTTGCACATCGAAAATCTTGGCAAAGGCTCCACCGGTTGCTCTCATCATATCGGTTTGATACTGCGTATTCCCGCATTTAGGGCACTTGTATTGAATTTTTTGATTCATAGCATAATATGTTTTGATTTAAACCTGTAAAATTAATAAAATCCTGCACCGTTATGTATTCTCAAATTAATAAAAGTTTAAAAATCACATGATTAGATGTTAAATGACTGAATGACCCTAAAATCCGCAGGTCATATTTAAAATTGCCACCAATTCACGAATTTAAGAC
>CAYFQK010000018.1:0-23946 GCA_964345255.1 uncultured Bacteroidales bacterium
AAAGAATCCCTAAATTTGGGATTAAAAAGGTATTGCTATGGAATGGATTTGGATAGTATTGGGGGCTATATTGATTATCGTAGGAATACTGGGATGCATACTACCCGTACTTCCCGGGCCTCCGATTAGTTATGCAGGTATGCTTTTGCTACAACTTACCGATAACCCTCCATTTGAATCTAAAACGCTGGTAATTTGGTTTTTAGTGGCCGCCGGAGTGACTCTCCTGGATTATGTTGTCCCTGTATGGGGTACGCGCAAATACGGAGGTACCCGTAAAGGCGTGTGGGGCAGCGTCATCGGATTAGTGGTGGGTATTTTCTTTTTTCCGCCGATAGGAATCATAGCGGGTCCTTTTGCCGGAGCTGTCATCGGGGAGATGCTTGCCGGAAAACAATCAAACGACGCCTTCCGGGCCGGATTTGGCTCTTTTGTCGGTCTATTGGCTGGCACACTTCTTAAGCTTATTGCCTCGGCATGGATGGGGTATCTGTTTTTTACAAACATTCCGGTATGATAAAGCCATCATATCTGTCTTCCTCTTCAAAGTGAATGCGCTTTTCATCCTGGTTGCATGCAAAAAGATCAACAGCCTCTATCTTCAGCTTAATGAATCTGAATAAGACACAAGGTGCAATAAATTTAACAAATGCATTTAATTCAGCCCCTGATATGCAATTTTTTCTTTCACGGTATTGAATCTATAGCCAAGGCTTTCCGGGTTTTAGAACACTGATTCCCATTTAAATGGATATAAATAATTATGTTAATTTTTATATTAAATGCCATAATTTTTTTATTTTTGAAGGCGGGGAGAATTATGCAAAATATAACGGTTCTTTAATAAGCGTTGGGCAATCAGTTAAAATAATTTTATGTTTAATGGTTTATCCTATTGAGCATAAAATATATGCTTAACCGGAAAGAACTTTACCAATTTAATTAACAGATGGATCATGTGGAGACGCTGATAAATAGATGCATAAGTGAGGATGAAAAAGCTCAGGAGAGGCTTTATTCAAAATTTGCTCCGGCACTTTTTGGAATATGCATGAGATTTGCAAAAAACAGGCAGGAAGCTGAAGACATCCTTCAGGAAGGATTTATCAAGATTTTTAAAAATCTCAAAACATTCAGAAATGAAGGGGTTTTGGAGGCTTGGATGAGAAGAGTGATAATCAATACTGCCATCAATTTTTACAAAAAAAAGATACCGAACTTTCAGGATATTGACTTTGAGCGATGGAAGAATCGTCAGGTCAGGAATGAAGCTATCGATAATCTTTCTCATACCGAGCTTTTAGAAGCTATTCAGGAACTTCCGAAGGGATACCGGATGGTTTTTAATATGAATATCATTGAAGGGTACACCCACAAAGAAATCAGTCAAAAGCTGGATATTTCAGTCAATACTTCAAAGTCTCAGCTCTCCCGCGCAAGAAAAGTATTACAAAATAAAATCAGCAAAAATCTGAATAGATCACTTGAATCAGACAACCTTTTACCGGAATTACTTGTATCATAAATAGAAACTAAAAAACTACTATATGCTTAAAAGAATTATTTTACCATTAATAGCCGTTTTGTGGATGATACCAGGTGTGCTTGCACAAAACCTGGAGTTGTCGACGGAAGAAGAAGGAGTTTTAGAGGATGGACAGGTTATTACAGTAACAGGCGACCCGGAAGCTAACCTGATTAGCGCCCATGTCAATGTTACTAACACAGGCAATGACTCCATAAATGTTAAAGTTCGCAAGGTTGAAAATAACATTGCGGGCGATGCGGTAAACTTTTTTTGCTGGGGCAGCTGTTACCTGCCACAGGTGGACACTTCATCAAGGTTTATAACTATACACGCCGATGAAACGAATTCGGAGTTTTCAGGCGACTATCAGCCATACGGAACCATCGGAACCAGCTCGATCACTTACTATTTCTACAACACCGAAAATCCGGAAGAAGAAATAAGTGTAGAAATCCACTATATCACACAAAGCCAATCCACCATCCAGCTATCTACTGAAGATGAAGGAACGCTGGATAACGAACAAATTATCACCGTTGAGGGAACAGTTGACTCAAGTCTGTTGGTAAGCCACATTACAGTCACCAATTCCGGCAATGACACTATTGATGTGCTTGCCCGCAGAGTGGAAAACAGCCTGGTTGAGGAAACGGTAAACTATTTTTGTTGGGGGGGACTTTGTTACTCCAATGTTGTTGATACCTCTACGGTAGCATTGACACTTAATCCGGGTGAAAGCGCCGACGAATTCGAAGGAGACTATGAACCTTATGGGCATTCAGGGACAACTTCGGTATCGTACTATTTTTATGAGAAAGGGAATCCTTCAAATCAAGCCGGGGTTGAAGTGCATTACGAAGTAGAGACCTCCGGCATAGGTGATCAGGACTTAATTTCCGACCTAAAGTTATACCCTGTCCCTGCCGATCAGTACATCACCCTGGAATACAGTGATATGCGGGCTGAACAAGCAATAGTTCGTTTAACAAACCTGACGGGTTCCACAGTTAGTGAAAAGGCTATTAATCCCAATCAAAATAAAATGCAAATAAATTCATCTGGCCTGGATAACGGCATTTACTTCATCTCAATCTATTTGGATAACAGGGCTGTAACTACACGAAAAATTGTAGTTTCTCATTAAGTAAAACGCCCCTGCAAAAAATTTAAAAAGGCGCCAATTTATGGCGCCTTTTTTATTTTGAAACAAATTTTCCCTATTTGGGACATATTAACAAAATTCACTCTCCCCTAAGCCACTGTATATCAATAGTTTTGCAATAAGGAATAATTTATGTTATCTTTAGAGTAAACAAAAATATATCATGAAGACAACATATTTTACAGTCGGTTTATTTACATTCCTGCTACTTATGGCAGGCTGCCAGGAAAAAACCTCTCCGGAACCTGAGCCTGGTTCTGAGATTGAGAATATGGAAGACCTCCAGATTAGTGACAACTTTCGATTTAACACAACCGAGGATTTATCTATAAGGGTATCGGTAAGTTCTTCAGCTGGTATTCCTGTAAAAAATGCCACAATAAGTGTATTCAGCGGTAAACCAGAGGAAGACGGCAAGTTATTATTGAAAGGCGGAACCGATAGCCAGGGTATGTATGAGAGCACCTATCCTTTACCTACATACATACAGGAGGCGTATGTAACTGTAGACCAGATTGGAATACCTAATCATCGATTAATAGCTGTTGAAGGTCATCAATTGGATGTGGAGTTCGGCACTGCGACTGCTAAGGCATCGAATTCATATAAGCTTTCCCCGAAATCGGCAGGCGACTTCGATTATCCTGTCACATACCTCGGCGGATACGACAGCGAGGGGGTACCGGATTATCTTGTTGAAGATGACAATGTATCACAGGATTTCCTTGATGATATTAATAACAGCCTGCCCGAGCGAGTCGCACTACCGGTATCGCATCCCGAATACCTTGACGAAAATAACGACCTTGACTTGATTTTAGATGAGCGGGCAGAGGTATGGGTCACTTTTATACATGAAGGGGCTGCTCTTAAAAACACCCTCGGTTTTTACACCTATAATGTTGGAAATCCCCCGGCTTCAACTCAGGAAATTGATTCCCTCACGATTATTTTCCCGAATGCTTCGTATGCCGGCGACGGCGGTGGACTGGAAACAGGGAATAAAGTCAAACTGGGAACGTTTGATGCCAATACGGCTATTGGCTGGGCACTGATTTCCAACGGCTGGAGCGCCGGACAAGTCAACTCCCGCAAAACTTTTTATTCCAATCCCGATTTTAACCCGGAAAATGACCCCGGGTTGAAGCAACATACCGTACTGCTCAATGATCCGGTCAGAGATCGTTTTATTGTCGGATTTGAAGATTTAGACAGAAGCAATTGGTCAGATGAGGATTTCAATGATGCCGTCTTTTATGCAACAACAAATCCCGTCGATGCCCCCAACACCGATAATATGCCCAATATCGACGATGATGATCCGGATGTGGATGGTGATGGTATTCCTAACGACCAGGATGACTTTCCGAATGACCCGGGGCGTGCTTTCCAAAACAACTATGAGGGCAGCCTGGGTTATGAGGACCTATGGCCGGGAAAAGGAGATTATGATTTCAACGACATTGTGGTGGACTATTTTCTTGAGCAAATCACCAGTGCTGATAATGCTGTCACCGAAATATCCGGAAAATTTATCCTTAAAGCGCACGGCGCAGAATATCACAACGGGTTTGGGTTTGAAATGAATGTGAGTCCGGCCAATATTGCCAACGTGGAAGGTACAGCGATTTCAGAAAACTACATTTCACTGGCCGGAAACGGACTGGAAGCAGGGCAGGAAAATGCCACGGTCATCGTTTTCGATGATGCCTATAACGTGTTGGAATATCCCGGCGCCGGAATTGGTGTGAATACCGATCCGGATTTTACTTACGTGGAACCGGATACCATCAACCTTACGGTGAATTTTAGCAATCCGTCCTCGGTTGCGTCCATCGGTACACCGCCATACAATCCGTTCATCATCGCCGATATGCAGCGGGGATATGAAATCCATCTCGCTGATAAAGCGCCAACTTCATTGGCTGATCCAAACCTGCTGGGAAATTGGGAAGACGATTCCAACCCGGCACAAGACCGGTATTTCAAAACCGAAGGCAACTTGCCATGGGGCATTCACATCGCCGAACCGTTTGATTACCCTGTTGAAAAAGTTCAGATTATCGATGCTCATCTTAAGTTTGCCGAATGGGCGCAAAGCAGCGGAACAATGTTCCCGGATTGGTATAAAGATAAATCGGGCTATAGAAACGATAGCAATATCTTTACACCACCACAGGAATAATTTTCAATATTGTTAATAATGTCCTGAAATGGGACTGAAATATAAAATCTTTTTCCTTAAATTCCCCGTTTGGTGGGAGAAAATAGAATCAGGCATGATTTATGGCATTAGAATATGGAAAATAAAAACAGAGACTCATGAAAAATATTTGGATACTACTTTTTGCTATTTTCATCATCGCAGGGTGTCAAAAAGATGACAACACTGACCCGGACAATCCGGATCAGGAAATAAATGTAATGGAGGATTTACAGGTAAGCGATAATTTCGATTACAACACGGTCAATGACATAAATTTCAATATCCGGGCCATTAATAACCAGGGAAATGCGATTCCAAACGCCACTATTAAGGTAATGGACAAACCGGCTTATGAAGGCGGCAACGTCCTGCTCAGTGGAGCGACCGATAGCGACGGAGTTTTTAGAAGCACTTACCCGGTACCCTCTTATTACGAGAATGTTTATGTGGTATCGGATTATATCGGAATCACCAGTGAATTAAAGGTTGAGCTGAATGGTTCCGAACAGGTCGACGTCGTACTAGGTGGTACTCAGAGTATAACTAAAATGGCAGGACAGTACATGGCGCCGAAAGCTGCCGATTTCGAATACCCTATTACTTTCCAGGGCAATTACACGTCGAACGGTGTACCCGAATACCTGGTGGAAGATGACGACGTCACTCAGGATTTTCTGGATGACATTAATGCGACCCTTCCTGAGAGAGATCCTTTGTTTGAATCCCACCCGGAATACCTGGACCCGAATAATGAACACGATTTGAGAATCAATGAACTCTCCGAAGCCTGGATCACATTTGTCCACGAAGGAGCGGGTTTTAGAAACGTTTTGGGGTACTATGTTTACGATCAGGACAACCCTCCGCAATCTCCATCGGATTTGGACAGTGTATCCATCATCTTCCCAAACGTCTCTTACCAGGGAAGCGGCGGCGGTCTAAATTCCGGGAATACAGTAAGGCTGGGCATTTTTGAGGAAGACCAGGCCATTGGTTTTGTGTTATTTGCCGATGGCTGGGAAAACCAGCAAGTGACCGAGGGC
Source organism: uncultured Bacteroidales bacterium (assembly GCA_964345255.1). Classification (GTDB taxonomy): domain Bacteria; phylum Bacteroidota; class Bacteroidia; order Bacteroidales; family JAIPAH01; genus JAIPAH01. Next base: position 5,940 of record CAYFQK010000018.1, read on the forward strand.
GAAAAGACGTTTTATTCCAATCCCGGCTTCAATCCTGAATCGAATGCCGACATCAGGCAGCACACCGTCCTTATCAATGACCCTTATCGCGAACGTTTTGTTCTTGCTTTTGAAGACCTTGCCCGCGATAACACCGGGACTTATCCCACCGATGATGACTTTAATGACGCTGTATTCTATGCTACTGTTACCCCATACGAAGCAGTCGATTCCGATGATCTGCCAATTATGGATACCGATGATGAAGACCTGGACGATGACCAGATCCCGGACACCCGCGATGACTTTCCGAATGACCCCGAAAGAGCATTCCTGAATAGCTACCAGGGCAGCCTGGCATATGAAGACCTGTGGCCCGGTAAAGGAGATTACGATTTCAATGATATCGTTATAGACTATGAGTTGGATCAGATAACAAATGCCTCAAATAAAGTAAAAGAAATTAAGGGCGACTTCATCCTTAAAGCGCACGGCGCAGAATATCACAACGGGTTTGGGTTTGAAATGAATGTGGATCCCGCCAATATTGAAAGTGTAGCGGGCACAGCAATTTCAGAAAACTACATTTCGCTGGCCGGAAACGGACTGGAAGCAGGGCAGGAAAATGCCACAGTCATTGTTTTCGATGATGCGTATAACATCCTGAAATATCCCGGCGCAGGAATAGGGGTAAACACCGATCCGGATTTCACTTACGTTGAGCCGGATACAATCAGCATTAGCGTTACTTTTGGTACACCTGTGGCCATTTCTTCAGTGAAAACACCGCCTTACAATCCATTCATTATCGCGGATATGCAACGGGGATATGAAATCCATCTCGCTGATAAAGCGCCAACTTCATTGGCTGATCCAAACCTGCTGGGAAATTGGGAAGACGATTCCAACCCGGCACAAGACCGGTATTTCAAAACCGAAGGCAACTTGCCATGGGGCATTCACATCGCCGAACCGTTTGATTACCCTGTTGAAAAAGTTCAGATTATTGATGCCCATCTTAAGTTTGCCGAATGGGCACAAAGCAGCGGAACGGTATTCACCGACTGGTACAAGGATGAAGCGGGATACCGCAACGACAACAACATTTATTCGATACCGGAATAACCTTTAAGATATATCGATAAGAGCGGGCCAACCCCCGCTCTTTTTTATGTTTGCCATATCCCCACTTTCTGCTATATTTGTCTGAAACGACAAACCATGGTTACATTTTCGGAAATTCAAAACCTGAAGGCCCACGCCCAAAACATCAGGATAAACGTACTAAAGAGCCTGGCCGAAGCAGGCTCAGGCCATACCGGGGGTTCACTGGGACTGGCAGATATTTTCACCGCTCTTTATTTTTATGTACTGCATCACGATCCGAACAATCCGCACTGGGAAGACCGCGACCGGATGGTTCTATCCATTGGTCACGTAGCTCCCGTGCTTTATGCTACACTGGCCGAAGCCGGATACTTCCCGGAAAAGGAATTAATGACACTACGCAAACTCGGTAGCCGCTTGCAGGGTCATCCAGGAAGGGACCACAGCTTGCCGGGACTGGAACTCTCCGCAGGCTCACTCGGACAGGGGCTATCGGTAGCAGTGGGTATGGCTCTGGCTGCTAAAGCTGATGCCAAACCACACCGGATTTTTTGCGTGAACGGCGACGGTGAGCTACAGGAAGGTTCGATTTGGGAAGCCGCCATGAGCGCCGGCCATTACAAGCTGGATAACCTCATCAGTATCGTGGATCGCAATCATGTTCAGATTGACGGTCCTACCGCCCGGGTGATGTCTCTTGAACCGCTAAAGGATAAATTCCGAAGCTTCGGATGGGATGTGTTTGAATGCGAAGGAAACGACATCGAACACATTGTGAAATCTTTCGCGCTGGCTACACGCTCAGCCGGTAAACCCACGGTTATCATAGCTGAAACCCGAATGGGAAAAGGCGTGCCGGAAATTGAAGGCGACTACCGCTGGCACGGGAAGCCTCCAAAAAAAGATCAACTAGACGCATTCATCAACCAGGTAAAAAACAATGTCTCATGAAAAAATGGATGAACAAAGGCGATAGGCCTACCCGCCAAGGCTTTGGAGAAGGGGTGCTGGAAGCAGCCAAAAGTAACGACTCAGTTATTGGATTAGGTGTGGATATCACCGGTTCGGTTTCCATGAATTTTTTTGCAGAGGCATTCCCCGAACGTTTTTATTCACTGGGTATAGCTGAGCAAAACGCTGTGGGCGTGGCTGCGGGGATGGCCCTTTCAGGAAAAACGCCCGTCTTTTCGACTTACGGGGTATTTTCCGCTTTGCGCGATGCCGATCAAATGAGGATATCGGTATGCTACAACGAAGTCCATGTGGTGATTGGCGGCGCTCATGCCGGTATTTCCGTGGGTCCGGACGGCGCCACCCACCAGGCGCTGGAAGACCTGGCCATCATACGGGCCTTGCCCAACATGACAGTGCTCTCACCCTGCGATGCCACACAGGCCAAAGAGGCTACCATTTACGCTATTAATAAGCTGAACGGCCCGGTTTACATCCGCTTTGGCCGCGAAGCCGTCCCCAACTTCATCACCAAAAAATATCCCTTTGAATTCGGTAAAGCCCAGGTTTTGACGCAGGGAAAAGACCTGGCCATTTTCTCCACCGGGCACATGACCTGGGAAGCCCTGAAAGCTGCTGAGCAGCTCGACAAGGAAGGTATCTCAGCACGCGTGGTCAACATCCATACCATCAAACCCATCGATGAAGAGGCCCTCATCAAAGCGGCCACCGAAACCAAAGCCGCCCTTACGGTAGAAGAACACCAGGTGAATGCCGGATTTGGCAGCGCGGTAGCAGAAGTATTGAGTGAAAACCAGCCTACCCTTCTCAAACGCATCGGTATGCCCGACTGTTTTGGAGAAAGCGGCCAGCCGCGCGAGCTGATGGAAAAATACGGACTGGTGGCCGGCAACATAGCACACCAGGCCCGGCTAATGCTAAAGAAAGTATAACGAAGGTTCATATGTTCATATAACTTCATAAAAACTTTTATCTTTACCGCCTGTTTTTCATAAAACCGGAACACAATGCTGAAATCAACGTTAATCTGGATATTTACATTCCTATTTACTGTGGGTATTGCTGTTTATCAGCGATTGACCGGCCCCACCTACCCGGTGGATGAGGAAGTTACTCTGGCAGGAGAGCATCTTGAGTTTGAACTACCCCGTTCGCACGGTGGCCCCACCGATGCCCCGGTTGAAATCAAAATACCGGATGATAGTTTCGATGGGAAAATCAGGTTCAAACGTTTAGGTACCGATGATTCGCTCCGTACCGTTCACATGGAATACAAGGATGGAAAACTCATCGGCCACCTCCCCCACCAGCCGCCGGCGGGGAAGCTTAAGTACGAGCTATACCTGGAAAAGGATAACGAGCAGCTAAAAGCTAACGAAGAAACAGTGGTGATTCGCTTTAAAGGCGCGGTGCCCGATTATATCCTCATCCCGCACATTATTTTGATGTTTACCGCTATGCTTTTTTCCACGCGGTCGGGGATTGAAGCCTTAATCAAAGGAAAGCAGACGTACCTTTACACGACCGTTACCCTGATTACGCTGTTTCTCGGAGGACTAATTCTGGGGCCTATGGTACAATTCCATGCTTTCGGTGACGCCTGGACCGGATGGCCCGTAGGAGGTGATTTGACGGACAACAAAACGCTGGTGGCATTCATTTTCTGGCTGATTGCTTTCTTCCGTATCAGAAAATCAAAAGAAAACAGACGCTGGGTAGTAGTAGCAGCGGTAGTTTTATTAGCCGTTTATCTTATACCTCACAGTGCCTTGGGGTCAGAATATAATTACGAATCAGGAAAAGTAGAAACCGGAAAATAATGTAATCCATGTCAGTAACACTTATCATCATCGTCATTACCGTTTTGGTTTCGCTGTCGGCCTTCAATAACAGGGAAATATTTTATCGATTGCAGTTTAATGCTTACCAGATTCATCACCGCAAGGAGTGGCACCGCTTTTTCTCCTATGGATTGATCCATGCCGACTGGATTCACCTGCTCATCAACATGTTTGTGTTATACTCCTTCGGTCGCATCGTGGAAGGAACCTACCGGCAGCTTTTCGGATTGAAAGGGTTCCTGCTTTATGTGTTGCTATATATAGGAGGTGTGGCTTTTTCCGTTCTTTTCGATTACGCTAAAAACAAAAACAATGTGCACTACAACGCGGTAGGCGCCAGCGGAGCTGTATCTGCCTTGGTTTTTGCCAGTATTTTAATTCATCCTCTTGGCGAGATTTACCTGTTTCTGATTCCTTTCGGGATTCCTTCCTTCATCTTCGGAATCCTTTACCTGATATACTCCGCTTATATGTCGCGCCGTTCGCAAGGTAATATCGGTCACAGCGCCCACTTTTGGGGAGCCGTTTTCGGATTTGTCCTTACCATTATCCTCGAGCCACGGCTTTTCCCGCGGTTTATTGAATCGGCGTTGTCGTTCATCTAAATTGCCGGTTAGCAATTAGTGAGAGTTAACTTAATTTTTTGATTGATTAAAAATTCATGTTAAACAATACGTTACAATTAAACTATTACTAGTTATTTGAGTTTAGTGGTTAGTTAAACAAATAGATATTAATTATGAACAACAACGATTTTTCCGACCTTAAAGCCATGTACGTAAACTGTACGTTGAAGAAAACACCTGAAATCAGCCACACCGAGGGGTTGATGAACGTTTCAAAAAACATCATGGAGAAAGAAGGCGTCGCGGTAGATCAGATTCGACTAGTGGACCATGAAGTAGCTACCGGCGTATATCCCAATATGACCGAACACGGCTGGAATAAGGATGAATGGCCCGAACTTTTTAAACGAATATTCGATGCGGATATTCTCATCGTAGGCACCCCGATTTGGCTGGGCGAGAAGTCATCCATCGCGCAAAAACTTATCGAACGCCTATACAGCATGAGCGGAGAGCAAAACGAAAAGGGACAATACCTTTACTATGGAAAAGCGGGGGGTTGCATCATCACCGGGAACGAGGACGGCGTAAAACATTCGGCTATGGCTATTCTGTACGCTTTGCAGCACGTAGGCTACTCGATACCACCCCAGGCCGACGCCGGGTGGATTGGAGAAGTCGGCCCTGGCCCCAGTTACCTGGACGAAGGTTCCGGAGCATCCGAAAATGATTTCACCAATCGCAACACAACCTTCATGACATACAATTTGATGCACCTGGCCAAAATGTTGAAAGAAAATAACGGTTACCCTGTTTACGGTAATTCCCGGAAAGAATGGGATGCCGGCACAAGATGGAATTTTGAGAATCCGGAGTACAGGTAAACTTCTGATAACCTGTCAGATTGAAAGTATTTTAATCACAAACACAACAAGAAAATGAAGAGAATAACCGCAATCGCTATTTTAAGCTTATTGATTATGGCAGCACCGTACAAAAATACACAGGCGCAAATACAGAATCCGCGGGGAGTGGAATATCAATGGGAAACAGACACCACCAGGGCGAGTGTTGATCTATCAGAGATTCAGCTGGTACTCCCGCGCCAAAGCTTCCCGACACTCGATTATCCCGACTTCATCGGAAAGGAAAAAGGGCTGGACAAGTTCTTCAACCATGAACCGGTGATCTCCGTGGCTATTGACGGAAAAGCTAAGGCGTACCCATTGAATATGCTTACTATGCATGAGATCTCCAACGATACACTGAGTGGTGTTCCGATTCTACCCACCTACTGCCCACTGTGCAATTCGAGTATGGTTTTTGACCGCAGGGTGAATCACGACGGTAAAGAATACCGGTTGGAGTACGAAGTGTCGGGACTTCTGCGAAACAGTAACCTCATCATTGCCGATAAGCAAACCGAAAGCTGGTGGCAGCAACTTACCGGAACCGGAATCGTAGGTAAGCTGTCCGGAGTGGAACTTAATGTTATCCCTTCCATGATAGTATCAGTGGAAGAATTCTTTAACAGCTACCCGGAGGGCAGGATTTTATCGCCCGAAACCGGCTCCGGTGCGGAGGAGAAGTATGGCACGAACCCTTATGTTAATTATGATGAAAAATCGAACGAACCTTACGCCCGGTACTTTAATCATGATTCCATCGATTCGAGGCTGCCGGCCATGGAGCGGTTGATTGACGTGAAAGGCAGCGATGGGTATAAGATTTATCCCTTCTCCAAAATTGCCGAAAAAGGCGTTATCAATGACACTTACGACGGACAAAACCTTGTGATCTTTTACAAAGGAGAAACCGTATCTATTCTGGATGAGAAAAATATCGAAGAATCCAGGGCCATCGGTTCGGCCACGGTCTTTTATTCTGTGATCGAGGGTAAAAGCCTTACTTTCGTCAGGAAAGACAATCATTTTATGGATAAGGAGACCGGCAGCCTGTGGGACATTACCGGCAAATGTATTCAGGGTGACTTTAAAGGAAAATCACTGGAACCACTACCTCATAGCAACCATTTTGCCTTTTCCTGGCTGGCTTTCCATCCTGAATCGGAGATTTACGGGCACTAAGCAAAAGGAGGGATTTTTCACTTACTGCTCCATTTTGCTGTATCGAAAGAGCTTCGGACGAATTAGAACCCGCAGCGATTGGTCGTAGGTGATATAATTCCACATCCAGTTGATGAAGATAAAAAAGCGGTTTTTTACCCCAACGATGGCCATCAGGTGAACGAAGAGCCACAGCAACCACGCGAGTGTCCCTCTTAAGTGAATCAAAGGCAGATCGGCTACAGCCCTGTTGCGGCCGATGGTTGCCATAGTACCGCGGTCTTCATAAAAGAACATCTTCATATCATGTCCTTTTTCATAGCGCACCAGGTTTCTGGCAAGATGATCAGCCTGCTGGATAGCCACCTGAGCTACCTGCGGATGGCCCCGCGGGTACTCACTGGTTTCCATGTATGCAATATCACCGATGGCAAAAGTGTTTTTGTAACCTTTTATCCTGTTGTATTGATCAACATGGATACGTTTATTACCGGTAAGAACCTCATCCGGTAGCCCCTTAATCGCTCTTCCGGTCACTCCGGCGGTCCAAATTAGTGTTTTGGCTCTGAAATTATCGCCGCCGGCAGTTTTCACTTCTTCACCGCCATAATCTTCCACCGGCTGATTGAGATATATATTCACTCCCATCTTTTCCAGACTCTCATGTGCCTCATTTCCCGATTTTTCGGGCATGCCCTGCAAAAGTCGCGGACCGGCTTCAAAAAGATAAATTTGCATTTTAGAGAAATCGAGTTCCGGGTAGTCCTTTGGCAGAATATATTTTTTCATTTCAGCTAAGGCTCCTGCCAGCTCCACTCCTGTTGGCCCCCCGCCCACAATAACGATATTCATGAGCGCTTGCTGCGCCTCCTCATCTGTTTCATTCAGCGCTTTCTCATAATTTTCCAGAATTCTGTTGCGTAAATAAATCGCTTCAGAGACGGATTTCATCGGGATTGCATTTTCCTTCACATTTTCCAGTCCGAAATAATTGGTGCTAACACCGGTGGCCAAAACAAGGTAATCATAATCTAAATAACCAATGTTTGTGTAAATCAGTTGCTTTTGCAAGTCAACCTCTTCCAGTTTTGCCATTCTAAAATGGACATCACGCGATTTATGAAATATTTTTCTTAAAGGAAATGAGATGGATGAAGGCTCAAGTCCGGCAGTGGCTACCTGGTAAAACAAAGGCTGAAACTGATGGTAGTTGTTGCGATCGATCAGCACTACCTGGATATTTTGCCTGGAACATTTACGAGCAAGTTTTAATCCGGCAAAACCTCCCCCTACAATTACCATTCGTTTTTGATCCGGGTTGGGTATATTGGCTATTTTATCCATAAGTTTTATTAATAAACAAATAAACCCCATAATGTTTTCAACAATTTGGCGTATTTTATAACTGATATTTATCCAACTTAAGAAAATGCGATATTTTTGTGATGGAAAATAAAAAAGTGAGAAATGAATAGTAGTGTTTTCACCTCGCAAAGATTGGCAAGCGGAATTATCATCTTAACTATAACCATCTATTTTTTAATTATTGCCAAGTTTTTGCTGGCCCCGATAGCTTTTGCATCACTATTTGCCATTATGTTTCAGCCTATAACAGGGTTTCTGGAAAAAATATTCCGTAACAGGATTATCTCAATTCTTGTTACTTTTATTGTTGTACTCATTCCTATAAGTGCGATAATCTGGCTCTTTTCCTATCAATTTGCCAACATCATGGAGTCGCTTCCTGATATTACGGTTAAAATAAAAGCCGGGGTTAATGCTATTTTTGATTGGCTGGAGAAAAACACCAGTTTATCGGCCGAAGATCGCGATAGCTGGATACAGAGAAACATTTCCAACCTGGTGGAAGCCCCTATGGGATTTATAAAAACCGGTTTATCAACCTCAACTACTTTGCTTTTTAATATTGTATTTATTGTGCTGGGAATATTCTTTCTATTGCTTTACAGAGTAGGAATTAACAACTTTATGCTAATGCAATTCGGACCTAAAAGCCGAAAAGAATTCCAGGTGGTCATCAATCAAGTCAGAGTTACTATTCAGCATTATCTGTACGGAATGCTTACCGTAATTGGAATTCTGGCTATCCTTAACAGCTTGGGATTAGCTTTGATTGGCATTGGGTACCCGATATTCTGGGGGTCACTTGCTGCATTGCTTGCCATCATTCCTTACATTGGGACTTCCATTGGTGGTATTCTGCCTTTTGTATATGCCATAGCCACAACTTCCACATTATGGCAACCGGCTGCTGTAGTGATTCTCTACGGAGTGATCCAAAGCGTGGAAGGAAATTTAATTACTCCAAAAGTTGTAGGATCAAGCGTGAATGTAAATCCTTTTGTTGCTCTTATTTCTATTCTTGCAGGAGGAGCAATCTGGGGTGTAGCGGGAATTATACTGGCATTGCCGGGGATAGCCATTGTTAAGCTGATTTTCGATCACATCGATGTCATGAAACCAGTAGGTCTGTTAATGAGCGATAACCTCTACAAAGAAGAAGGTAAATTCCTTACCGAATTGGATAAGGACGAACACCGGATTATTACATTCCTGAAAGCAAGACAGGATAAGGACGATTAAATCGTTCATGTAAGTAGCCTGATGGCAAAGGCTCCCGGGCTTTATCTTTTAAAAGCCCTTTAGAGAAAAAATACCATCAGGGCGATTAAAATAAAGGTTCGTCTCATATAAATTAAGATTTAGATTAATGGTTATATAGAGGGTAAAAAACTATCTCATGAAGCAAAGCTGTTTAGTTAAATAACTGAGATTATCCACAAGAATTTTTATTATCGCAAAAAAACTCTCTTTTTACTAAAAAAAAATCAAAAAACATGAGATCTATTGTACTTTTTGCATTTTATCAATCATATACATACATGAACATTTTTAAGGAACTGATTGTGCAAATCAACAATCAGTGGTCAAGTCTGCCAAAAACCGTTTCTTTTCTCGCACCCTTGCTTTGCTTGATAACAAAAACCTTGGTATCTTTGCCAAAACTGGACAATAATGGATATTAAAAACCTGGTGCGCGTCACCCTAAACCACCTTCATTTAGACCTGACCAAAAATCTTGAATATGACCGCCTTACAAAGGCCGTGATGAAAAAAGTTATCCACACCGATTCAAATTGCATAGATGTAGGATGTCATAAGGGGGAGATTTTGGATATTATGCTGAAGCTGGCTCCCCAGGGGCAACACTATTCTTTCGAGCCCATTCCCGTCTTCTATGAAGCACTAAAAAATAACTACGGAGAAAAAGTTAATGTTTATCCATATGCACTCTCTGATAAGGAAGGAACATCCACATTTAATTATGTAAAAAACGCCCCGGCTTACAGTGGTATTAAAGAAAGGAAATATGATACTGATAATCCTGATATTGAGAAAATTCAGGTACAAATGCAAAAATTGGATAACATCATCTCAAAAAACACCCGAACCGACTTCATAAAAATAGATGTGGAAGGTGGTGAATTCGGTGTGATGAAGGGTGGCGAAGAATTAATAAAGCAGAATAAACCCGTAATTATTTTTGAATACGGTCTGGGCGCCAGTGATTATTACGGGACCCTACCCGGGGATATGTTTGAACTCGTTGTAAATCAACTTGGACTCAATATATCGCTTCTTAAGAGATTCATTAAGAAAAAGCCTCCTTTGAATATGAAAGAATTTGAAGACTATTACTATTCAAACAAAGAGTATTATTTTATAGCATATCCGAATGAGGGCTTCTCTGACTGATTTATTATTTTTACAAACTAAATCATCAAAAGAATGAAAACTATGAACATGAATTTATTACTTATCAGCAACTCTACCACTGCGGGTGGCGAATATCTCGGGTGGCCACGGCAATACATCAGCGACTTCTTATCAAAATTCAACGCAAAGAAGGTTTTGTTTATCCCTTATGCAGGTGTTGGCCTGTCAGAAAAAGGGCTGGAGGCAGCTTTTGACGCATATGAAAAAAAAGTGGCAAATGTTTACAGCGAACTGGGGTATGAAATCTACTCCATTCATAAAGAAGCCGACCCTGTGAAAGCCGTAAAAGATGCAGAAGCTATTGCTGTAGGCGGTGGAAACACATTCCATCTTGTTTATAAAATGCATGATACAGGTATCATGAAAGCCATCAGAGAAAAAGCGCTTGAAGGAACGCCTTACATGGGATGGAGTGCCGGATCGAATGTGGCCTGCCCAACCCTTCGCACGACCAACGATATGCCTATCATCGAGCCGGAAAGCTTTGATTGTTTGAACCTTATCCCCTTCCAGATCAATCCGCACTATCTGGATGCCAATCCAAAAGGACACGGGGGAGAAACGCGCCAGCAGCGTATCGAAGAATTTCTGCTTGTAAATCGCAACATTTATGTTGCCGGTCTGCGCGAGGGCTGCCTCCTTGAAGTGGAAGGTAACAAGCTAACGCTTAAAGGCGATAAAACCATGCGGCTATTTAAACATGGACAGGAACACAAAGAACTTGAAAAATCAGATGACTTAAGTTTTCTGATGAGATAGACAACAGGATACATTAAATCGAAAAAAGCGGGGAGTATAGATTATTGAAAAAAACTCTCCGCTTTTTTTAGCCTTAAAGCATATAGTGCCTCAACATGGCCTTATCTTTTTATCACTTTTCTAATAAAGACATTCTCCAATGAACGTATCCTGACAAAATAAATACCCGGAGCAATAGACTTTAAACTGATTTTATTAATCGCATCAGATGACTGACCTGTTTGTAGCACTTGCCCTGAAGCAGAAACCAGAGACCATGTATAATTTGTCTGCTGCGCTTGTTTGATTTTAAGAACATTTTGAGCAGGGTTAGGAAAGATTTGCCACCCATCGGCTTTAAAGTCATCCACGGAAGTGCAATAATCTCTGAAAATATTATGAGGCGAAGCAATATAAGGACCCATGCCGCAATCATTTACCCCCCTTACCCATAAAGCAGTCATGCCCTGAAATTCCGTATTCCATTCTATCATAATTTCCTGGCAATTATCATTTAAGCAATTCACTACCCCTGAACCCTCAGGTTCCAGGTTCCAATCATATTCTTCAGAGAAAGCCGATCCAGGGGTGATATATTCCGAATACTGAATAGTATTGCACATAATCGTGTCGCCGGCAATAATTTCAGGTCTGGCAGGTAGCGGATCAATTTCCAGTGTGATAGTGTTGGATGTAGCAGGATTATTTTCAGCGCACATTTGGGAAGATTCAACTTCGCAATAAACCTCATCTCCATCGGAGAAATTGGTTTCTGTCAAAATATTAGAAGTCTCATAAGTTAACTCATTATTTATGTACCATTCATAATTCGGATTATTCCCTGGATTTTCTGCATCAGCAATAATATGAATTGTATCTCCCTCGCACTGATACTCGCTTTCCGTTGATATAGTGACATCCACATACACTGTGTTCGATATTACTATTGTTTTTTCTGACGACTCTCCTACTCCACATTCATTAATACCATACACACTTAAAGTAGCTTCATCTGCAAAACCGTCATTCCAAACCACTTGGCAACTGGGCCCATTGGGCTGCACGGTACCAGCATTTTCAGGTTCTATTTGCCATTCATATGCACTGGCACCTTCTATGGGTGAAACTGAATAATCAGAATAAGTAGTACCATTACAAACTTCGCCGTCACCGCTTATGCTGGAGGCCGGCTCCGGGTTATCATTGATATAAAAGGCCTCGCTAAAAAACTCGTCACCCTGATATTCCATACCAACTGAATAGGAATCATTCGTCCAGCCTATATTTGATTCACCCTGAGATTTAGTTTGAATTGAAATGTTAAACAGCGTATCGCCTTCGCTCAGGCTAAATGAGTTTTCAGATGCCCAATCTACTCTTATGGTATCCTCTTGATCAGTAACCTCTATGTCATTGATAAAATCGGGGACGGCTATAATGGATTGGTAAGAATAGGAAGCCGTGTCCATGGCAATTCCTAAATGCAATTCATTAATTTTTTGGAAGTCTTCTACCGTCACATATAAATCGACCGTCTCGTTGTTGCAATAATCCTGTGCCTGATAATAAAACTTGACTGGTGGCGGGGTATTAAACGAAAGATTGACATAACAGGTATCTCCATCTGAGAATTCTTCAAAATTATATCCCTGCCCCGCATCATAAGGGAAGGCATGCTGAATAGTGTTGTAATAATTCTCTGTAGTATTGTAATAAAATTTGTAGCGGATACTGTCACCTGGCTCGAATCCATCTTTTATGTCTGTATTCGGATCGTCTCTGTAGGTGGTAACCTTCATCGGACTATTCTCACTGAGCACACCATGCAGTGAACCTGCCCCCACACATATCTCCTCTGAACCAGAGGAGGCAAAAATACCCACCTCATCGTATGTTTCAAGATTTTCACCGTCTATGAGCGCTTCGGTGATGTAAAAAGTCATTTTTCCGGGGCTTTCGTTCTCTGATAAAGGTGTAAAATATTGTGTTGGGATAATCGCAGTAATAGTATCCGAGTTTCTGGATACAGATTCTTGGTAGATGGCCCGGACGTAGTAATCATAATCATCTACCAACAACCCTTCATCAGTATAAGACGTATCTTCGAGAAGTTCCTGATTTACCGGCGCCCCGTCCTTGAATAGCTGATAGCCCTGCAGGGATAAACCGGGATTGTCAGGATGCTCCTCCCATGACAAGGTGATGTCATAGCCTTCCACCTCTGCAGATAAATTTACCGGGGAGAAAGGAAGCCAGGATAAGGATAAATGATTGTTCGTATTCGGCGAATACGTATCAGAGGTGTTACCGTATAAGCTGTTGAGTTCAACTAAAGGATCGGTGTATTCTATACTCTGATCATAATCATAAAGCCTGTAATACAATGTGTTTCCTGTTTCAAACCCTTCTATCTGATCAGTGCCCGGGTCATCGGCGTAAACCATAATACTATCCGGGGTCTCGGATTCTATGACTTGCTTTAAGCTAATTGCTCCCATGCATAAAGTATCTGTGTCGGTACGTCTGAAAACCCCTATTTCATCAAAAGCGACCATCGAATTCTCCATTATAGAGGCTCCATGGATATATATGGTCATCGGGGAGGTCAGATTTCCTTCAGCGTCAGGAGGATTAAAAAACACTGTACCCAGGGTGAATTCTACCGTATTGGAGGGAATAGAAGTTCCCTCTTCATAAACAGCTACTACGTAATACTCATAGGTTCCTGACAGCATTTGCTCATCGGCATGAGTTGTGGTATCAACAGGGGTTTCGGTGATTTTTTCTCCATCCCTGTATACATTATAGCCAATTAAAGTCCCATCATCCTCCTCTTCGATATCCCACTCTAAGATTATGTCATGGTCCTCGTTGGAGACTTCCAGGTTAATTGGTTGGGGAAGTCCCAGAGAAAAGTTTAAATCAATTAAGCTGAGAGGATCTGAGCTACCCGGGAAAACTTCACCGACGTAAAAGTCATCAGAGGAATCATCAAAATTGGCCATGTATTCGCTATAGACAGTATCATAGCTCGCATCATAAAGTTTGAATGTGTAGGGATTCCCTGGTTCGTAGCCATCATGCCCTGCAAATTGACTAAAGGATACAAGTTCTATCAGATTATCATCGCCGGCATAGGGCTCATCAAGAATTTTATGACTTCCTGTATTAACATCCCCATCAAATATTGCAATTTCATCTCCCGGACTTAAAACTTCCTGACCGAGAGTAGAAGAGTTGATAAATATTGACCAGGTAGCAAAAGAAGGATCACCAGATCCTATATCAAAAAAGTATCCCTGCCGGATCGTCACAACACCCGGATTGGTTTTTGAAGACGTTCCCGAGGAGTATACCGCCTGGGCCTCATAAGTATATGTTCCCAGTTCCAATCCCTCATCACTATAATTACTCTCTTCCAAAAGGGTACTATTAATTGCAGAATCATTTCTGTAAAGATTAAATCCTTCAAAGCCAGCCGCACCGTAATTACTGAAGGTCCATGATATTTGCACGTTATTTTCGTCTGTACCGGTTATCTCAACGTGAAGATTCTCAGGCGCTGTCAATCCATTTTGAGCAGTAGCGCTTTCAACCATGAATAAACATGCGATAATCCATGACAAAACATAAAACAAAGGGTTTGAACTGCTCATTAATTTCAGCTTCATTTATTATGATTCAAAGATAGGTCAAATCACGAAAAAAGAAAAGAGCCTTGAATAGTCAAAGGCTCTTTTCTTTTAATAATCATTAATCGTTAATACCTTATTTCACTGCAAAACGCAGGCTACTTCGGTTTCCATTGATAGTCGCTTCGAGAATGTAAATACCCGATTGCATTCTGCTTGTATTTAAAATGTAATCATTGGTATGAACCTCTCTACTAATTAATACCTGACCTACAGCATTTGTTACCCGAATTTCGGATATTTTCTCAGCACTTTCTATGTGTAGCTTATTATCGGCAGGATTCGGATAGGCATTAATTTCAGAAGCCATTACGCCTTCATTCATACCAAGCGCTTTGACTGATAAATCAACAAAACTGATTTGGACATCCTCTGAAGGGTAAGTAGTTTTCATCCAGGCCTCTCCGGATGGGTTTTTATACTCCACTTCCGGATTAGGATATAAGGTGTTAGTTCGCGGACTCCAGACTTTTAGCGTCACATCACTGCCCGGTTCGAATCCTTCACCCTTAGCAAGCGTCCTGAAAATATTAAGGTTATTATCCGTGGCCACACCAGGATTCTGAATCACAGTTGAACCAACCAGTTTTCCATCACAGTATGCCGCAACTTCATCACCCGCTTGCAGGTTATCGCTGCTAATGTACATGGTATAGATCATATCCGTTGGGTTACCGCCTTCGAGAGGGAAGAATACCGGATCATTATTATTAACAGCCGAAGCAGATTTGGAAGTGACAAGGCTATAGTCCAGTGTATCTTGTGCATTCATTTTGACTAGATACCCTTCTCCGGGTTTTAGATTGCCGATATTATTCTTCCAGGTTCCACCTACCTTCCAGAGATGATCGGCATCAGAGTTTCTAACGTAAACTAACGCAGAATTATCCAGATCACTGACTCCTAATCCCTGTTCAAAAACAGTTCTAGCGTCTTGTTCAGTTGTTGGTAAATAACTGATTATGCTAAATCCAATGTTTAATGGAATCTTATTGCTTGCTAAATCAGCAATTGGAGTACCTGAGACTGTTAACTGATCATCTTCCTCCATTTTTACCAGATAACCTTCCGTTGTTCCCCATCTTCCAATGCTATTGACCCATGTAGATAATATCTCTCTGAAAGTATTACCGGTTTCGTTCTTCACCAATTCCAAATTAGCCAAAATGGGGTCAAAAACTTCCTGAATTGAATCATTATTGTCATTTATATCCACATTAGTAGATATCATTTGATAACCGAAATTTAAATTATAGTTTCTGTCCTGATCAGATAAATAAGTTAAATTCAAGTAGCTATAAGCAGGGTCAATACTATCGGGAGGGAAGGTTCCAGCTCCAGGAGATATACTATCAGCATCATAAGCAGAAGGATCTTCTGTACCACCTGCTCTTGTGTGATCAATCGTTAATGTATTCGGCTCCAATTCCTGACCAGCACTATAATCATAAATTCTAACATAATAAGTGTCATCATCTGAATACCCTTCATCTCCATTTGCTAATTGAGAATAGGCTTTAATATAACGATCAAGAGTGTCAGTTTCCGTAAAATCCTGCTCAACAAAATAAGTCCCTACCAGCGTATCTCCATCATCATAAATGGCTAATTCATCATTTACAGAAAGGTTGACTTCGTCAAGTTTGGCCGAACTTATATAAATAGTCCAGACAGGTTGGTTAGAGTTGCCTCCGTCAAATTGAAAATGAACCGGAGCCAAATTCAACTCCTGAGTTATCGTATCGCCCGGTGTTAGCTCAAAGTCCTGAAAGGTATAATTCTGATAACCATCTTTTGAGACAGTGATATCATGTTCCCCAAATTGTTTTGTCAAAGTATATATTCCATTATCTTCAGACGCAGTAGAATCTCCACTCTCAACTAAAGCTCCTGTTACATCATCACCCGTGCTTGCATCATTAATGTCTATAAGAACTGTCCCAGATTCCCTATAGAGTGTTTGAGTTCGTGTAGTGGTATCTGTATTACTATTAATTGCCACAGAATTTACAGTGTCAGAAATATAATTTGATTTTGCCACTGCAATAAAATAATTACCCACACATACACTATCAAACCTAAAGCGAGTTATCGAGTCGGTGACTGATGTTGATGTAGCAATCAGAGAACTATCATTTTTATAATGTAACTTTACGGTTGCTGTCTCTATTGAATCAGAGGTCAGCCCATCCAATAGCGTCAGATCGATAAAGCCCTTATAGGCAATCAACGTAGTGTCATTACCAGTTGGGCTGCTGCTAGGCTTTATTGTATCAAAAACAGTAAAGTAGTTTGTTAAACTATATCGTACAACATAAGTTGAATCCTCATCTTCTAACCCGTTCAGCGAATAATCTCCATTGATGTTCGGATTGGTTGCACCTGCGGGATTACTTGCAGAATATGTTGTATCCCAGGCTGTTATTTCAACTTGCGAAACATCCGTAAAACAATCTTGATCCAACTGCAATGTACCTGATATTGTTGCTCCGGATATAAAATCCAGACTCACATAACTGTATGGTTCGTTGCCAGAGGGATATTCTAGTGTACCATCTCCATCATCCAGGTATTCACTTGGATCACCTGGGTTATCCAGCAAAACAGACTCATTAAAATTCCCGGTTATAGAATCTGGTTGACTATTATCCCAAAATTTGAATGTTACTACATCTCCTGGATTATAGCCATCTCCTCCACTTAATTGAGAAAAGGCAATCATTTCATAATTAGTTTGATAATCACCTGTAAAGTCTTCTGTGCCATCAAACGCGTATATACCAACAGGCGTGTCGCCGTCTACAAAAATAGCTAAGGTATCTCCATCATCGGGAGTATTTCCATCGATAGTCACATTATCAAGGAAGATGGACCATGTTTCATAATTACCATTGCCATTTACCTCCCAATTATTCTGGGAATAAAGATTAGTGAGCGAGAAGAGTAAGAATATCCCCCCCAACAGCAATGTTCTGAAAAGAAAGTTAAATTGTTTCATTGGTATTTGAATTTTGATTTGTATTTACTTCATTGTTGAATTTGATGAATTTTCATGCCGGTTTCTCCAAAAATACTTATAAGTACCCACTAATGCAAGTTCCTAATCGTTTTAATCTTATGTGGTATCAGAAAAAGAAAATGTAGTTTTATCATATTTTATAAAACCCAGCACCGGCCATTTATCACTAAATTGCTGTATTAGAGCAACTTAACACAAAGGAATCCTCTTATATTTAAAAAAATGAATT
>CAYFQK010000019.1:0-23785 GCA_964345255.1 uncultured Bacteroidales bacterium
CTCAGGCATATTACGGATTATAAATACCGCAATATTTACTTCTTTACCACCACTCATTTTCCCAATGGAGATGTGAGCAGGGACACCATCGAACTAATGCTGGCAAAAAAAAGCGGCGAATGGAAGGGAAAGGGGTTCGGTTCTGTCAAAACCTACCGCCAGATGCTGCTCAGGGGCGTGCGCTTCGATCAGCAGGGCAGATATGTCTTTGAGTTTCGCCAGGCCATGCGTCAGGATACGTTAAAAGGCCTGGAAGATATAGGGTTACAAATACAAAAATTCCAAAAATAGAAATGACAAAAGGCAAGTTCAAAAAGTATATTATTGGTTTTTGGACCATAATAATCATGGTCATCCTGGGGGTGACACTGTTTTTTTCAGCGATTTCATGGGGATGGTTCGGAGAAATGCCCACTTTTGAAGAGCTGGAAAACCCGCAAAGCAACCTGGCTTCGGAAATATATTCGGCAGACCAGGTGCTACTGGGAAAATATTATATAGAAAACCGCTCAAAAACCCATTACTCTAAACTATCACCACACCTCGTGCATGCCCTGCTGGCTACAGAAGACATCCGCTTTCGCGATCATGCCGGTATAGACCTTATTTCTCTTTGGTGTGGTAACAGGAAACCACAAAGGCGGTGGGAGCACCATCACACAGCAACTTGCCAAAAACCTTTTTCCGCGCGACCGGTACCTTTCTACAAGGGAACTCGTCATGCGGAAATTCAAAGAGTGGATTACGGCTGTTAAACTTGAACGCAATTACTCGAAAAACGAGATTATTGCGATGTATTTCAACACGGTGGCCTTCGGTAGCAACTCGTTCGGTATTAAATCCGCTTCGCGGACATTTTTTAACAAGAGTCCGATGAAGCTGAAGGTTGAAGAGGCGGCCCTTTTGGTTGGTGTTGTTAACGCCCCTACTCGCTATAGCCCTATTCAAAACCCGGAAGCGGCCAGGGCCCGCCGCGACCTGGTCATCAATCAAATGGCCAAATATGATTACATCACCCAACAGGAAGCCGATTCGCTGACCAGCCAGCCTATCGACATGTCGGCCTACAACGTGATGAGTCACAAAACAGGAATAGCGCGTTATTTCAGGGAGCATATCCGCGGCAAACTGAAAGAGTGGTGCAACACCCATTATAAACCTAATGGGGATACCTACGACCTGTACAAGGATGGCTTGAAAATTTATACTACCATCAATTCTACTATGCAGAAATACGCTGAGCAGGCCGTCCAGCAACATCTGGGGCAGGATCTTCAGCCGGCATTTAATAAGCATTGGGAGGGACATGAAAACGCACCTTTTGAGTTTGAGGCCGACAGCGCTGAGAAAGAAATCCTTGCTATCATGAAAAACGGAATGCGACGCTCGCCGCGATACCGGAAAATGCGCCGCCGAGGCATTGACGAAGACAAAATCATGAAAGCCTTTAAGCAAGAAAAACAAATGAAGGTTTTCAGCTGGCAGGGTGAAATAGATACAGTGATGACCCCGTGGGATTCGATTCGCTATTACAAAAGCATTTTGCAGGCCGGGCTGATGTCTATGGAACCTCACACCGGCTATGTGCGAGCATACGTAGGTGGGCCGGATTACGATCATTTTAAGTATGACCATGTCACATATGCCAAAAGGCAGGTAGGCTCCACCTTTAAACCCTTCCTCTATACTCTGGCCATGCAGGAAGGTGGAATTTCTCCCTGCACCAAAGTCCCTAATGTGCAGACGCGTATCGAAACGGGGAGTGGAGAATTCTGGGCACCGAAAAACCCATCGGATGATAGAATCGGCGAAATGGTTAGCCTGAAATGGGCGCTGGCTCATTCCAATAACTGGATCAGTGCGTACCTCATTAAAAAATATTCTCCACAAAGCGTGAAAAAAATTGCACGGAAAATGGGCGTAAAAAGCCCGATACCCGAAGTACCTGCCATTGCCCTTGGCACCCCGGACATGTCGCTCTATGAAATAGTGGGTGCATTAAATTCATACGTCAACAAAGGAATTCACGTCGAACCCATCTTCTTTACCCGCATTGAGGATAAAAATGGCAATGTGGTGGAACGATTTATCCCCGAACAACAGGAAGCTATGAGTGAAGAAACAGCTTACCTGATGCTGGAGATGCTTCAGGGCGTTGTCAACAAAGGAACCGGAATCCGCCTGCGATATAAGTACGGCTTTAACCAGCCCATAGCAGGCAAAACAGGAACTACCCAAAACCAGTCTGACGGGTGGTTTATAGGGATGGTCCCCGACCTGGCTACAGGCATCTGGGTGGGCGCCGAAGACCGCTCAGCGCACTTCCGTACGATCACTTTAGGACAGGGAGCCAATATGGCTTTGCCCATCTGGGCGCTGTATATGCAAAAAATATATGATGACCCCTCCATTCAAGTACCGAAAAAAGATTTCAAAAAACCTGATAAACCGCTGTCTGTAGAAATCGATTGCCAGAAATGGGAGCAACAAAACCAGCAGCAGGATAATAGAATTGATGAGGATGAATTTTAATGGATGCTTTTAAATTACCTAAAATCCGCAGGTCATATTTAAAATTGCCATCAATTCACGAATTTAAGACGAATTGTTTTTACCTGAACAGATGAAACAAGCATTCTTTAATTCGTTAATCATTCGTGCATTCGTGGCTAAACTTGCGGATTTTAGGAATTATAAAACATCTGTTCAACAATTTTCCGTAATTTGGCTTGCCGAAAAAGGAAACCTTATTGTAATAACTAAAGTGTTTTTTTGTCATGCGATTCAACAACCCGGTCCTCCGCGAAGTTTTTAACTCAAAAAATATCCCCTATCTCTTCTGGATCTTACCCCTTTTTCACCTTATTCTGGGTACCATAGCTCACCAGCTGATTGGTTATTTCTACCTGGTATCAAAAGACCCGGAGTATTTTCACCTAATTAGCGGAGTTGCAATGGGGACGCTACGGCTCGACACCGGTTACATCGACCACCCGGGCATCCCCATACAGATGGTTATTGCAGTAGCCAGCCGAATCGTTTTCTTCCTGTCCGACAGCAAAAGCATCATCCACGATGTTATCCAGCATCCTGAAATGTATATCTTCGCTTCCAACCTTTTATTCAACCTGATTTTTTCAGGAATCATTCTACTCATTGGTTACAAAGTCACCAAATACACAACCGACTACCGGGCCGGCATCCTTTTACAGCTGGGTTTTTTCGCCAATATCAGTTTACTTACCGTAAGCGGCCGCCTGTTGCCGGAAGGATTTATGCTCATGCCCCTGGGTTTATTGATTCTGCTGACCATCAAATACCTTTACGACGAGCACCCTGAAAACCGTTGGCGGATGTACCTTATCCTTTTCAGTATTTTAGTGGGATGGGGTCTTGCCACTAAACTTTCTTTCGCCCCCTTCTTCCTGATACCACTTATCATCATACCCGGTATCAAAAGAAAGTTGGCCCTTGCAGGGCTGACTCTGCTGGCTTTTCTAATCATTGCTTTTCCGGTGATTTCGCACCTCGACTATTTCTGGGACTGGACCAGCCAAATGTTTGTCCACAGCGGAAAATGGGGACACGGAGAGGCTAACTTCATGGACCTGTCACAAGTTCCCCACCGGGTAAGCCAGCTTTACCAGGAAGATGCCATGGTGTTTTTCCTTACGGGATTTTTACTTGTAGAAACCATAGCCCTGACTATCTTCAAGCCACCGCTAAAATTTCTGAAAAAATATTTTATCGTATCATTCACAACCATTGCCAGCATATTGCTGATGGTTCTGCTCATCACGAAACATTTTGCCTGGCATTACTTTATACCGGTGATGGTGTTTAAATCTTTTTTGATTTTCCTCATCATCTGGCCAATCTGTTACCTGATGAAAGGCAATAGTTACAGCACCTACCTGCCCTGGGCGGCAGTGGTTATCGCTTTTGTAGTAATGATTTTCAGTATTCACAACCTGGCCACCAGCACCTTCAGCAAGCGGAATGATCATCAGATGGAGCGTTTAGTAGATTTCAAAAGCCAGGTTTCAAAAGATGACCTCCTTATCATCAGTGCGCATTATTCCGGAGCACCCTGGAAAGCGTATGCCATTTCGGGGGGCATGCTGCTTAGCGGCCCGGGCCATAAGCCTTACAAACAGGCTTTCGCCAACGAATACCCGAATATCTACATGTATTACGGCTGGGCTAAAAAGTTTTTTAAGTCCTACCAGTACGTCGACAGCAAGCAATTGCTCGATCAAAACAAACCCATCTATATATACATCGGCAAAGGGAAAGACAAAGACCTGGACGTGATTGTGGACCGTTTCAGAAACAAGAACCCGGAAATGGATTTTACAGTTGAAAAGGTGGTTTCAAACGAGCGCGGCGGGGATAAGCTTTATAGGTTAGCACCCGAAAGATCTCAATAAGACTCCTCTGCTCTGCGTCTTACAGATCCTTCTTGAGGTAATCCACAAAATACACGTAATTTACATGCTCCTCCAGCAGACTGTCAACAGGCTTGTTTTCTTCCTTCGCCTGTTGCTTGATTCTTCCATACCAGTTGCTGTCACTTTTGATAATTCCCCTGATTTTGTCTTTAGCCGCTTTTACAACCAATTGGTATGCTTCTTTGTGCTCCTGCTTGTTCATGATGATCTCCTTGAGGATGGGCATAAATCCGTCCTCAGGATGATTGTACATTTCCAGAAGTTGTTTTCTGAGGGGTTCAACGCCACGGGTAAAATTGAACAGTTTCTCTTCGCGGGGTTTTAGCTTATCGGAATAATAGCTTTCGGTGCGATCAACATTTTTAATAGCGGCTTTGTAATCGGGCCGATCAATAAATTTGTTGTAGTTTTTCGGGATATCCCACGCAAAAAACAACCGGAAGTATGCCTTTTGCGTCATCCCGTCGTAATGCAGTACGCCTCTTTTGTATTGTTTAGACTGCCAGATATTAAGCAGAAGGAAAAGAATCACCAGTCCCTGCAGTGCCCTTTTAATCCACAAACGTTTTTCAAAAGACTTTTTCAGAATAACTGCCAGCGGAATAGCGAATAATCCGTAATAATCGACCATAGGCCTGGAGCCAAATCCTCCGCCGTACCACCAGGCCCACCAGCTGTAAATAATGTAGACATTAATAACTAAAAAAACCGGTATCAATACGGCATAATCTCTTTTTTCTTTCCACAAAAAAGCCATCCCGATGATCGCCAGACCCATCAGCGGTGTATACAACAACCACCCTTTACGGAAACTGAAGAGCCCCTTGATGATTTCCGGGTCATGCCAGAAAAAGCTTTCATTCCCGTAGGTAAAATAAATCCAGTCGCCGGTAATAACCTTCCAGTAAATCAGCTGGGGACTCACCACCAGCAAGCTCAGGATTGTAATGGTTACCAGCTTATTAATATTTGTACTATATAGTTTCCGTTTCAAATTGAATGTAGAAGTACTATATACTCCGTAAAGCAGGAAAATCAATACTACTATCAGGTTACTGGGTCTTACCAGTACAATAAGTCCGGTAAGTACTCCGAGCCATATACTTATTCGCCAGTCCGGGCGCTCATGCCATTTTTCAGTGAAATAGATAAAACCGGTAATCAGTGAAAAATTAATGGCATGCGTTAAACCTTCATGAAGCGAAGCATAAAAAAAGAAATTCGTTGCAAATGCTATGGCCACCAAGGTCCATGTGGTTATTATTTCCGTAAAATGCCGCAGCAATAACTTCCTCAGGAAATACAACCCGATAATGGCGTAAAGCACATTTCCCAGGTAAATGGCTGCCTCATAAGGCGGACTGTATCCGTTAGCCAGAAAAGGAGTAAGCAATACAAACAAATGGGCCAGCAAAAAAAACGGCAGGAGCAAAAGCGAAAAACCCATGGTCATTTTAACCACCCTGAAACCTTCCCCGTCGGGTTCGACCACCCAAATCCGTCCTTCAAAGTCTTCCGGTAATTCGGTGATAAAATCAAAATGCAGGTCTTGATAGATGACAGCAGCAGGCAAGTAGGAATAATATTCCGCAGTATCATTATTAATCACCTTATGCTTAGCCCAGTCACGCGGAGCAATGCCCGACAAAACCAATGCGACAGCTGCCAGAATAAATATTTTATAAGAAAGCGGTTTCTGCTGCCACCTCATTTCAATGCTTTCCTGTTAAATAGGTTATATTTCAGAATACAGTAAATCGCCCTGAAACCATCGGCTGCACCAATCTTTTTTCCTTCCTCATAGGTTCGGCCATAATAGGAAATGCCAATCTCATAAATCCGAATCCGGGGGTAACGGGAAACCTTGGCTGTAACCTCCGGTTCAAAGCCAAAACGATTTTCTTTCAAATCCAGTCGTTTAATCACCTCGCTTCTGAAAAGCTTGTAGCAGGTTTCCATGTCAGTAAGGTTCAGGTTGGTAAACATATTGCTGATGAAAGTGAGAATTTTGTTGCCAATCGTATGCCAGAAAAAGAGAATGCGATGGGGATTATTGCCCTGGAATCGGGAGCCGTAAACCACGTCGGCAAAACCTTCGAGGGCCGGCTTCAAAAGGTCATTATACTCTCGCGGGTCGTATTCCAGGTCGGCGTCCTGAATGATAAGAAAATCGCCGGTGGCTTCATCGATGCCGCGATGCAAAGCGGCTCCTTTACCCATATTCTTTTGTTGAGAAAAAAGCTTAATGTCTTCATTGGGATGGGATTCAATATATTTCTCTACTACCTCTACGGTTTTGTCTTTCGAAAAATCATTAACGATGATAATTTCTTTCCCGAAATCGTTGATAAGTTTTACTTCGAGTACTTTATCCAGTATATCTTTGATAGTACGCTCTTCATTGTATGCCGGAATTATGACAGAAAGTTTATTATTCATCAAACTTGGCTTTGAAAACAGGTTGTTACGAGTGATTAATATCGTGTCAAAAGTAAGTATTCTCCATTTTAATCAAAAGTATCCAAAAGAATCTTTTTCATATAACCACGGTTCGCCTTTGCCTGTTCCCCATCATGCAAATACAGGTAACACATCAACAGCATAATTTTAGTAGAATTCTGGTGCGTTATGTGAGGAATTATTGATGGCTTTTTAATATTTGTATCAGAAATGCTATTTTTGAATGCATTTTAAGTCTGGCTAAACAAATTCAACATGCAAAACAAGTGGCAGCTATTTCAGAAATTCCTTATTACAGAACAATCTAATGTGAGTATTATTGATTTTCTTATCAACGCTTTGATTGTTCTGATTCTCGCTTTAATCCTGGAGTTCACCTACCAGAGATGTGCGAAAGCACTTTCGAACCGGCAAATGTTTTCCGCTAACTTTCTGAAGATTGCTTTTACCACCATGTTGATCATCACCATTGTAAAAACCTCACTGGCCCTGTCACTGGGATTAGTTGGGGCGCTCTCTATCGTAAGATTTCGTGCTGCCATAAAAGAGCCCGAAGAGCTCACCTATCTTTTCTTTACCATCGCCATCGGATTGGGGCTTGGTGCTAATTACAGGGCTATTGTTATCGTTGCATTTGCTATTTTAATGGGTATTGTCTGGGTACGATTCTGGTTGGGGAGAAGCAATAACAAAAAGCAAAATCTTTTCCTGACTGTCTCGTCTACGCAGCCCCAAAAAGTGCAGCTTAGCGACATTCAAAACGCTATCAGAGAAATTCTGCCGGTAGCAGACCTGAAACGCTTTGATGAAAGCAAAGATCATATCGAAACCGGTTACCTGGTTGAAATCAATGACCCTGACGACATCCAGCAAATCAAAAATAAACTGAAAGAATTCTCGGATGAAATCCAGGTCACTTTTGTAGACCATCATGCGTACTAAAACAAATGAAAGATAGCGAAACACGTACCACAAGATACGAACGCAAGTTTATCGTGGAGGCTATGGATGCCTATGCCATCCGGGACATTATACGGTTTCATCCTGCTGCTTTTCACCCTATCTACCAACCGCGTTTTGTTAACAATATCTACTTCGACACGCCCAATTTCAATTTTTACTACGACAATCATTTTGGGACGGCCGATCGCGTAAAAGTACGCATACGCTGGTATGGCGACTTTAAAAATGCGGCTCATCCCTACCTGGAAATTAAGAAAAAAAGCGGGCTGGTTGGAAATAAGGATGTGTATCGATTAAAGCCTTTTCAAATCGGTACATTATTCGATACGAGGCAATTAATGAATCATTTGCAGCAATGCGATTTACCGGGAAACCTCAAAAACTGGCTAAAAAATCTGGAGCCGAAAATCCTGAACCGCTACCGCAGGCAATATTTTCTTTCGGGAGACAAAAGCTTCCGCATGACCTTCGATGAAAAAATTCAGTATTTCGCCGTGGATGGAATTAAAAGTTCGCTGAAGAAATGTTATAGCGACTACTCCGGCTTTGTCCTGGAATTAAAATACAAAGTAAATGATGAACATGAGGCCGGTGAAATAACGCGCTACATGCCTTTCAGGATAGACAAAAACTCCAAATACGTAAACGGTGTGGATTGCTTCAACTATATGGCGGCGGTGTGAGAACACCATGCCACTTTATAGTGAAAACCACTCAACCACTCACTAATCTTCCTCTCCATAAAACTCCAAATCCATCTGAACAATTTCGGGACGGGTACCGAAACGAACCGACGGACCCCAGCTACCCACACCCGATGACACGTAAACATGCATATTCCCCATCAAAGCATAGCCATTACTCACCTTAAAAGTGGCTTTAGCTATGTAATTTAGGGGCCAGTTTTGCCCGTTGTGAGTGTGCCCGGAGATGGTGAAATCCACCCCGGCTTTTTGTTTCTCATCCATCTCCACCGGTTGATGGTCTATTAAAATTAGCGGTTTATTACGATCAGCCTGGTTAAACAGTTCTGGCAATGATTTCCTCGGAATTCCCGTAAATCGCTCCCTGTCTTTATCCTCGCGGCCGGCCAGAGTAATTCCTTTCCATTCAACCCACTCATCTCTCAAGTATCGTATATTGAATTGCTGAAGATAGTTTAATGATTTTTCCACACCCCCTATATATTCATGGTTTCCGGTCACAGCAAAAACAGGCGGCTGTAATTCGGTGAGACAGCGTCCCATGTTGTGTTTAATCACCGGGGTAATATCCTCATCCACAAGGTCCCCGGCTATAATCACCCCGTCAGGATCCATATTATTAATTTTCCTGATAATTCTTGATAGCCTGTTTTTCCCAATAATGGTTCCGAGATGTACATCTGAAATTAGGGCAATCCGGAGTCGGCTCGTTTCCGCATTGTGTTTATTTAAAGGTATCCTAATCTTACGGTATGTGGGGCTAATGGCTCTCAAATGTCCGACAACGTTTATGAGCAGGACCACCATAGCACAAGAGAGTAATCCAATAAATTGCATTTTTTCAGGATCACCGGAAAATAGTTCAGGTGTTAGTCCGGGGATTCCCAAAAAAAGATCGGCCAAATCAGTTAGTAATGTCATTAAAAAACCATATAGCAGAATACCCAACCAAAAGGCACCTGTCCAGTGGAGAACATTGGAAACGCGGGAATAGCGGAATCTTTCCAACACTCTTCCCACAGGATAACTAGCAACCAGAATAATAAAAACCCATTTAAATGGTGACTGCCATTCAGGTCTGAAAGTTAAAGCAGCCATTGAACGATCAAAAACATAATAATTGGCAGCGAAGTAGATGAGGAGTACCAGAGAAAAAAATATGATGAATTGAATTTTCTTCATAAAAGCGTTTATTTGTGGGCTAAAATATGAAATTACATAAAATAAAATATTTTTGCAGTTTTTAAGTTTGATATTCAAAAGGAAAATAAAATTTTGAGAAAGACGCGTCCAATCATATATCTACTTCTGGTAACAGGAAGCATATGGCTTATCTTTTCGGGATGTTCCACGAAGCGAAATACCTTTACGCGCCGGGTGTATCACAATTTAACAGCCCACTACAACGCTTACTGGAATGGAAACCAAAGCCTTCAGGAGGGCAAAAGGGAACTTAAAAGCTCCGTTGATGACAATTATGCGGACATCATCCCTATTTTTAACTACGGAACGAAGGAAGATGGCACCAGTTTAGCGCCACATATGGATCGCGCCCGCGATAAGGGTAAGAAAGTGATCCGCCGGCATTCGATGGAATTCGGGGGTACGGAATACGTACGATGGATAGACGATAGCTGGCTGATGATAGGCAAAGCCCAGTTTTTCAAACACGAATACCTGAAGGCGCGCAGAACCTTTGAGAGAGTCATCAGGGATTATGAAGCCCCTGAAAAGCTTGAAGCCTTACTATGGCTTGGAAGGACCTTCACGCAACTGGAATACTACGGTAAAGCCTCATCAACCCTTGACAGGCTGAAAAATCAGATGGGAAACAGCGATGAAGTCAACAGTTTCACGCGGAGCCATTTGCCCTTGATGTACGCGGAGCTGCAGTTAAAGCAAGACAACTATGATGCTGCCGTACCTCATTTGTTAAACGGCATCAGCCTGCTGAAGGACAAACAATTAAAAACCAGAACAATGTTTATCCTCGCCCAGATATACCAGGAGCAGGAACGCGATGAGCTGGCCTCAAAATATTTCAGAAAAGTTATAAGAAGGAATCCCGAATATGAAATGGCCTTTAATGCCCGGATACGCCTGGCCACTTCCATTGAGGTAGGTAGTGAAGAGTCGGCGGAAGTCGTAGAAGAACTTAACGACATGCTGGAGGACGCAAAAAATGAAGAATTTAAAGACCAGATTTACTATGCCCTTGGCGAAATAGCCATGAAAAAAGAGCAGGACTCCCTGGCCATCAGCCATTACAGAAAGTCGGTGGCTCACAGTATCGACAATGACTTTCAGCGGGCTACCTCATCGCTTAAAGCGGCCGATTTTTACTTTGACCGTAAAACTTACGAGCTGGCGCAGGCCTATTATGATACAGCTATGCAGGTTCTTCCGGCAGATTATCCCAATTACACTCAAATTCAGCGCAAGACCTATACTCTTTCGCGCCTTGTTGAAAACCTAAAAGTTTATCAGCGTCAGGACAGTCTGCAGCGCCTGGCAAAAATGGACGAGAAAGAACGAAATGCAGTAATCGATTCCGTCATTGCCGCTTACAAAGAAGAACAAAAACGCATCAAACAACAGGAACTTCAAAGACGACAAGCCGCCTCACAGATGCGGCAAGGCAGAAGGCGCAATGAACGGACGCAGGGCGGATTGGGCTCAGCCGGCGGTGGATGGTACTTTTACAATACCCAAGCCCGGAGCATGGGGTACAATGAGTTTATGCAGAAATGGGGCCGCAGAAAACTTGAAGACCTCTGGAGACTGAGCAGCAAGCAGCAAGCGTCCTCCTTTGGTATGGAAGGAGACCAGCAAGGAATGGCAACCCTGTCCGATACGGCCAAAAGCGATAGTGCCCAAACCATCGCCACCGACCCGGTGAAAAGGGAAACCTATACGCAATATATCCCCACCTCCGGGGAGCAAATGGAACTTTCTAATGCCAAAATGGCACAAGCACTCTATAACATGGGTTTCATTTATAAAATCCAGTTAGAAAATAAAAAACAAGCCATAAAGTCTTTTGAAGAATACGTTGAGCGCTTCCCTGAAAGAGAAGATGCCATAAAATGCTATTACCAGCTTTTCAAGCTTAACGAGCAATTGGGAAATACCACTGAAGCACAACGATATAAGAATATTATCCTTAATGATTATCCCGACAGCGATTACGCTTTAATTCTGCAGGATCCGGAATATTACAAGAATCTCCTCAGTGATCAGAAAAAAATGAAAAGCATGTATAAAGAAGCTTATCGTGCTTTTAACGAAGGGGAGTATTTGACTGTAAAACTAATAAGCGATGATGCCATAACGAACTATCAGCAAACCGATATCACTCCCCGCTTTAAATATTTGCGCGCTTTATCCTTAAGGCGCCTGGAAGACAGCAAAGACACCCTGAAAACAGAACTTCAGGATATCGTTAAAAACTATCCGAATAGCGAAGTGTATGGACTGGCCCAAAACATCCTGAGAAAAATGCAGGAAGACGCCGACACCCTCTCCACCGACCAAAAAGAGCAACAGGAAAAACAGGAACAACTGACTCAGGCCATGGAGAAGTTTAAAGAAGCCGATAGCGAGGACCATTTCTATATCATGATTCTGAATAGCGACAGTGTGGATGTGAGCGCCACCAAAGTGAAAATTTCCGACTTCAACCAAAAATTCTTTGGCAATGAAGAGCTTAAAGTATCCAGTGTGGTTTTTGATGATCCAAAAATCATGGTGACCGTCAGCGATTTCAAAAATAAAAATGAGGCCTTAACTTACTTCCGGTCTATCGTAGAAAATACCTACGTTTTTTCTGATATTGAAAACGATGATTTCAGGAATTACATGATTTCGGCAGGCAATTATCCAAAATTCTACAAATCCAAAGATATCACCAATTACCATCTTTTCTTCGAGAAAACATACCTTAAAGAAGGCGAGCATCCGAAAATAGGAGAGCTATGATAATTGATTATCTTTGTTAAGATGTTTAAGAAAAATACCAAAAAAAGTATGTCAAAAAACAATGACTCCAATTCTCTGGCAGTCAATCTCATTGCCAATGGAACGACGTTTAAAGGAGATATTCAAACGGATAGTGATTTACGTATTGACGGCGTATTAAACGGAACCATCCAGTCGAAAGGAAAAGTTATCGTTGGTGAAACCGGCCAAATGGAAGGTGAGATACAGTGTAAGAATGCTGATATTTCGGGTAAAGTCAACGCCAACATAAAAATCGCTGAATCGCTTACGCTGAAATCATCGGCGAAAGTAAATGGCGAAGTCCTCACCAAAAAGCTCTCTATAGAGGAGGGAGCTATCTTTACGGCCAACTGCCGCATGGATGATTCTGTGAGTTCGCAGAAAAAATCTGCCAATGAAGCTAAAGCTAAAGAAAAACAGCGGGAATGATTTTATAAAATATTCCTCCATAGGCATACAGATGTTCTTGATTATAGCTTTAGGCACATGGGGCGGTATCAAATTGGATGAAATAACTGATTTTTATCCCCTTTTTATGGGATCGACGGGCGTCAAGCTTTTAATCTATATGGGGACCCTGTTCATCATGGCTTTCACTTTGCAAAACGATCCGTTACCTTTTATCATAGGTTTTTTCATACTCTGCCTTTTTTATAGTATTTTTGAGATCATCACTTTTTTAAAACAATCAAAGCAAATTCAGAACTAAAGGGAGTCCAGATGTTGACCTAAATATTAATTTTACAAATAAATTAAAAGACCATTTACTATGATATACATTACCAGAAGAGAGCGTTTTAATGCAGCCCACCGACTTTACAGAGAAGACTACGACGACAAAACCAATTACGAAGTTTTCGGTCCGTGCAGTAACCCCAACTGGCACGGCCACAACTACGTGATGTGGGTAACAATAAAGGGAGATATCAACCCGAAAACCGGTTTTTTAATCAACCTGAAAGATTTGAGCAAGATCCTAAAGGAAAAGGTGATAAACAAGATCGACCATAAAAACATGAATACGGAAGTAGACTTTATGAGTGGCCGGTTTGCCTCAACCGAAAGCCTTGCAGTAGCTATCTGGGAAGAGATTGATCAACCGGTAAAGAACCTGGGAGCGCATTTGCATTGCATAAAAATATCTGAAACAGAAAACAACTTTGTAGAGTATTATGGATAAAGGGAAAGAAAACCATAATCTGAAAGCAAAATCGCATGAATTTTACAGCGAGGATGCAGAAGGATATGAAAGACTGGATCGATACAACCAGGCGACCCTGGAAAAACTGGCAGAACATTACCGGGAAATATTAAAGCTGATTGGAGAGAATCCTGAAAGAGAAGGACTGGTAGAAACCCCGCTGCGGGTGGCTAAAGCTATGCAGTTCCTGACGCACGGTTATGATCTGAATCCCGAAGAAATGCTCCGGCAGGCCAAGTTCAAGGAAGATTACCGGGAGATGGTTATTGTGAAAGACATCGAAATATACTCGATGTGCGAGCACCACATGATCCCTTTCGTTGGTAAAGCGCATGTAGCCTACATCCCTAATGGCTACATTACCGGACTCAGCAAAGTTGCCAGGGTCGTGGAAGCATACGCCCGTCGCCTGCAAGTGCAGGAGCGATTGACAACACAAATTAAAGAATGTATTCAAAACACCCTAAACCCCCTCGGCGTGGCCGTTGTTATAGAAGCAAAGCATTACTGCATGGCCATGCGGGGTATACAGAAGCAAAACTCTGTAACAACCACTTCCGATTTTACAGGGGCTTTTAAGCGCAGTGAAACGCGCGCCGAATTTATTAATTTAATAGGCGCTAACCTGGGCTAAAAATTATAAAACAGTTAAATGTGCCGTACAGCGCTCCAAAGCAGCTGATAACCCGTCGCTGAATGGTATAATATTTGCTATGTGTGATTCAACAAAAATAGAAAACTATGTTTCCGCAAAATAATAATCAAAATTACAGCTTTCAGACCTCATACGCAGGCCCCGCATCAGCATCAGTGGCCAGGTCATTTATGCAGCGTGTGTTTTCGTGGATGGCAATAGCTTTAGCCATTACTGCCTTTGTGGCATATTACTTTAGTTCCAGTGAAGCTTTGATGAGCTCGCTGATAACGCAGCAAGGCCTGACAGGCCTGGGCTGGGTAGTAATGTTATCACCTATCGGGTTCGTCCTGATCATGTCATTCGGATTTCAAAAGCTATCCTCAGGAACCCTGACACTAATTTTCGGAGCCTATTCGATAGTTATGGGAATGAGCCTGAGCTTTATCCTGCTGGTTTTTACAGCAGCCTCTATTTTCCAGACGTTTGCTGTTACAGCAGGAATGTTTGGGGTGATGGCCTTCCTGGGATATACCACAAAAACAGATTTAACTAAATTTGGCTCTCTTCTTATGATGGGGCTCATTGGGATTATCCTGGCAAGTGTTGTGAACATGTTTCTGGGAAGCAGCACCCTCGAATACATTATCAGTTTCCTGGGTGTAGTAATCTTTACCGGACTGGCAGCTTATGACACCCAAAAGTTAAAGCGCATGAGTGCGCAGCTTGAAGAGGGTTCTGAATCAGCAAAAAAGTTAACAATATTAGGAGCGTTAACTCTTTATCTTGATTTCATTAATTTATTCTTATTTTTGCTGCGCTTTTTAGGCGACAGGCGATAGCCTTTCACCTATAAACAAATGAAAAACAAAATACTAAAGCTTTATGACCGCATACGTATTTCCCGGACAAGGGGCGCAATATCCAGGAATGGGTAAAGAACTCTATGACCATTCCCACGCTGCCAGAGATCTTTTTCAGAAAGCCAATACCATCCTTGGTTTTCGAATTACCGATGTGATGTTTGAAGGCTCCGAGGAAGACCTTAAACAAACCAAAGTAACACAACCCTCCATTTTCCTGCACTCTGTCATTCTGGCAAGACTGATGGGAGAAGGTTTCAAGCCTGACTTAGTAGCCGGACACTCTCTGGGTGAGTTTTCCGCCCTGGTGGCCAACAAAGCCCTTAATTTTGAAGACGGCTTAAGGCTGGTTAGCAAACGGGCGATAGCTATGCAGAAAGCATGCGAAAAAGAACCCTCCACTATGGCCGCGGTTATGGGACTGGATGAAAAAACCCTGAAAGAAACGCTGAGTCATATTGATGAAATCGTAGTGCCTGCCAATTATAACAGCCCCGGGCAAATTGTGATATCAGGCTCTGTAAAGGGCATAGAAATAGCCATGGAAAAACTGAAAGAGGCCGGAGCAAAAAGAGCTTTGCCCCTGAAAGTAGGTGGTGCATTTCATTCACCATTAATGGAGCCGGCAAAGGTGGAACTGGAGAAAGCCATTAAGAAAACAAAAATTGCCGAACCTATATGCCCCATTTATCAAAACGTAAGCGCTCAATCGGTGAAAAATCCCGAGGTGATAAAATCAAACCTTATTGCGCAGCTGACTTCACCGGTTAAATGGACACAGACCATTCAGAATATGATTGCTGATGGAGCAGATGAATTTATTGAAGTAGGGCCGGGAAAAGTCCTTCAGGGGCTCATAAAAAAGGTGAAACGCGATGTAAAGACATCCAGCGCCACGCTGGCTTAATTACATAACGAGCCAAAAAAAAGGGATGGCATTGATGCTATCCCTTTTTTTGGCTTATAAAATTTCTCTAATGTTCGTAAACCAACTTTTCTTCTTTAACGCCCAGCTCCTTGAGTGATGTGATTATTTGCTTGGTCATTCCGGGCGTACCGCAAATATAAAAATAGCGACTAAAGTCATCCACGTGATCTTGTAAAAAAGCTTTGTTAATTTTACCTGAGCGATAATTGTCATTGTTTTCCTGCGACAAAAGATAAGTTACATTTCCATCAAGCATTTTATCCAGTTCATCTTTCAGGATAATATCTTTTTCGGTTTTGTTAGCAAATAACAATTTGTTTCCATCAATATTTCCTTCTTTATGAAGTTGCCT
This sequence comes from uncultured Bacteroidales bacterium, assembly GCA_964345255.1. Taxonomy (GTDB): domain Bacteria; phylum Bacteroidota; class Bacteroidia; order Bacteroidales; family JAIPAH01; genus JAIPAH01. The sequence goes on from CAYFQK010000019.1 coordinate 16,556, forward strand.
TAAGATGGCCAGAAATGGTGTTATTCCTGCTCCACCGGCCAGGAAATACCCCGGGCCTTTATATTCTATAGCTCCCCATACATCATGAATTAAAAGTTGATCCCCTTCTTCAAGTTCGCCAATGATATCAGTTACACCCTCTGTATGGTAAACCTTGATGATAAATTCGAGATTTTCGTCGTCATTCAGCGAAGTAAATGTAAAAGGCCTTCGTTCTTCTTTCATTCCAGGCCTGTTTATAGCCACTTCTGTGGCCTGACCGGGATTAAACGTATAGTTTTCGGGCTTCTCAGTAACAATTCGTCTAACATCATGGGTTAGCTCTTCTATTTCCAGAATTTTCACAGTGTATTTTTCCATTTTAGTTATTGTTTTTTCTTTTGAACCGATACAACAGGGATATCTGCGGTTTGTTCACCCATGTATCTTACACTGTTTTAAAAGCCCTCTGTAAGGTGCATACACTAGCGCTTCACATATTGTTCTTCGTAGTATTTTTGGTATTCTCCTGACGTTACATTCTCAAGCCATGCTTTATTGTTAAGATACCATTCTACCGTTTTGTCTAATCCTTCCTCGAAGTCTACCGAAGGGGTCCACCCAAGTTCTTTTTGCAGCTTGCTTGAATCAATCGCATATCGTAGGTCATGGCCGGCGCGGTCTTTCACGAAAGTAATCAGCTTTTCCGAAGCACCCGGCTCTCTCTCCAGTTTTCTGTCCATAATACGGCACAGTGTCCTGATAAGGTCGATATTCTGCCACTCATTATTCCCTCCGACATTGTAGGTCTCTCCCATTCTTCCTTTGTGATAAATCACATCAATAGCGCGGGCATGATCAACTACCCAGAGCCAATCGCGCACGTTTTCGCCTTTACCGTATACCGGAAGCGATTTGTTGTTGCGGATATTATTAATGAAGAGCGGAATGAGTTTTTCAGGAAACTGGTAAGAACCATAGTTATTGGAACAGTTGCTGATAACGATCGGTAAATCAAATGTATCGTGATATGCTCTGACAAAATGGTCGGAGCTGGCCTTTGAGGCTGAGTAAGGACTATGGGGGTCGTAGCGTGTTTCTTCGGTGAAATAGCCTGTTTCACCCAACGACCCGTATACCTCATCGGTGGAAACGTGATAAAAGAGTTTCCCTTTAAAATCTTTATGCCAGATATGCCGCGCGGCATTCAAAAGGTTGACCGTTCCTAAAACGTTCGCCAGAACAAACTCATTTGGATTGGCGATAGATCGATCCACGTGCGATTCGGCAGCCAGATGGATGACCCCGTCAAACTGATGCTTTTCGAAAAGTTCTAATATAAACTTATCCTCGTTGATATCCCCTTTAACAAACCGGTAATTCGGCTTATCTTCGATATCTTTTAAGTTTTCCAGGTTACCGGCATAGGTGAGTTTATCGAGATTGGTGATTTGATATTCGGGGTATTTATTCACAAAATGTCTGATAACATGTGATCCGATAAATCCGGCCCCACCGGTGACAAGAATGTGCTTTTTCATATTACTGATTTATTCTCAAGATTTTTACGCTCAGGATGCTTTGTTACTGTTTCTGCTCTTTTTGCCTTGCCAGGGCCAGCTCCCACTCCCAGGCCGATTTCATCATATCATCTAAGCCCTTTCCGGCTTTCCATCCCAGTTCCTGGTTTGCAAAAGACGTGTCGGCCCAGACCTTTTCCACATCTCCCGGCCGGCGATCGACTACCTTGTAGTTCAATGTCTTCCCTGACACTTTTTCGAAAGATTTTATGACATCCATAACAGAATAACCATTACCGGTTCCCAGGTTAAACACTTCAAAAGGTTCCTTATTCTTATTATTTATCATCCGATCCACCGCAATCACGTGTGCTTTAGCGAGATCGACCACATGAATATAGTCGCGTATCGCCGTTCCATCATGCGTATTGTAATCATCACCAAACACTTTAAGCTGCTCGCGGATGCCAATGGCGGTTTGTGTAATAAAAGGAACCAGATTGTTGGGGACCCCAAGCGGTAATTCGCCAATCCTGGCTGATTCATGGGCCCCTATCGGATTAAAATAACGCAGGGCAATTCCCTTAATACCACTGGTAGCTTTTATTGTATCGTTAATAATTTCTTCTGCTATTTGCTTTGTATTTCCATATGGAGACCAGGCTTGCTTGACTGGTGCATTTTCTGAAACAGGCAATTCGTCGGGCTGGCCGTACACTGTGCACGAGGATGAAAAAACGATGTTTTCAATCCCGTTACGATTCATATTGACAAGAAGATTCATCAGCGACAACAAATTATTATGGTAATACATCAGCGGTTTTTCCACCGATTCACCTACCGCCTTGTAAGCAGCAAAGTGGATAATTCCATTGATTTCGCGGTGCCGGTCAAAAAACTGGTTGGTCTTCTGGGTTTCACTTAGGTCAAAGCGCTCAAATGCCGGCCGCGTGCCGGTTATCTCTTCTATGTTATCCAAAACATGCTCATACGAATTGGAGAGATTATCTACTATTATGACTTCATAGCCTTTATTTTGAAGCTCCACCACAGTGTGTGAACCAATATATCCTGTTCCTCCGGTCACCAATATTTTCATATCAAATCAATTTTTATTGAGATGTAAAATTAGGAATAATTCACTGAAGTTTTAAAAAAGAAAGTGGCCTGTTCTTTGCCTCCTCTCTCAATGAGTAAACAAAATTTACGTCAAATCTATTTAACCTTATACACCGAATTATTCTCCAGCTTATATTGCTCTCCGCTCTCGGGGCAATAAGCAACCCCATCATCGTTAAATTTCAAACGATGCCCATATTCGCTCATCCAACCTACATGGCGGGCAGGATTACCAATTACAAGGGCATAAGGCAACACTTCTTTTGTAACTACAGCCCCGGCTCCAATAAAAGCATATTCACCGATGTTATGGCCACAAACAATGGTTGCATTGGCCCCTATGCTGGCCCCCTTTTTCACCAGCGTTTTTTCGTAATCACCACGCCGGTTTACGGCCGAGCGTGGGTTGGTAACATTGGTAAAAACCATGGAGGGACCCAGGAAAACATCATCTTCGCAAATCACACCAGTGTAGATAGATACGTTATTCTGGACCTTCACATTTTTTCCCAGAACAACGTCGGGCGATACGACCACATTTTGGCCCAGGTTGCACTTTTCTCCAAGTTTGGCCCTTGTCATAATATGCGAAAAATGCCAGATTTTGGTTCCGGCACCTATATCACAGCCCTCATCGATAACAGCGGTTGTATGGGCAAAGTAGGCAGATTTGTCCTGGTTTTTTTCCATATGTCAACGTTTTTATGATTTACAGTTGCCCAAATGTAATTATTTTTTTTCTCAACCATAAATCAAAAGAAAGCCTGTCGTGATAATCATGACCACCTTGGCCACTTCCAGCATTCCATTGATTAAGTGAACAGAAGATTTGGGGGGTTCTTTTCCGTCAATTATTAAATTAGCCCTGTAATTAAGTTGCGGGTATAAGTATGCCGATTGTAAAATTAAAATTATGGTAACCAGTGTATAAAGGGTAAGAGAACCCGATAACGTCAACGGTATATGTATCGCATAAAAAATTGAGAATAATAACCACAGGCCCCATTCTACTTTATTTAATGCTGAGAAAACTTTTTTTCCGACACTTAACCCAATAGGACGAGTAACTCCTTTAGCTCTGAACTTCATCCAAGCTTCCATAAAACTTATTGAGCTTACTGCTCCGGCCCATAAGAATGCAAAAAATACTGCTAGTTCCATGACAATTTTTTTATGGTTCATCTAAAGATAAAAAAACCTGCACAGCTCGCAATAGCCATGCAGGTTTAAGTTAAATAAATTCTGATTATTATTTCATCTTACTATTCTTCAATTCATAAATCAGGCGTTTGGTTTTATATACATGCTTCAGAGATTCCATAATTCCTACCGCATCACTGGCAACGGCCCGGTTTTCCCCGGGAAGGAAGGCATAATCGCCTGCTAAGCTCTCGATATTGCCGTCATGAACAAGACCAATAACTTCCGCCTCTTTATTGACGATAGCGCTTCCTGAATTCCCTCCAACAATGTCGTTGGTGGTGGCAAACCCAATGGCTGTTTTCAGATCCAGGCCTTCAGGCACCTCCTGCCATTTCTCGTGCAGTCCCCAGGGGTAACTATCCGCGCCAAACGAGTAATAGCGATCCCACAATCCGAAAAAAGTCGTCTTAGCGGGGGCAAGAGTTCCATTGTATTTGTAGCCTTTTAATTTTCCGTGGCTAATACGAAGAGTAGAAGTAGCATCAGGAGGTATTTTATCCCCATACACTTCAAAAATCAAACGTCCGAGGTCCTGGTTTAACATTTCCAGCCTGCTGTTCATGCGCTTTCGCTCATCCGCTTTCTCATCAATCATTGCTTTGGTTTTTACAAAATATTGAATCAACGGATCACCGGTATTCTTAATGGCTTCAGGACCTTCCTCCATCAGCCCATTGACAAAGTCTTTGTCTTCAATTTTTGTTTGCTTCAGCAAGTAGTTCACAGCTTCCTCTCCTTGCTTATTATTATATAAGCTGCCAAGGAATTTGCAATCTTCGCCTATTTCTTTTCGTAAAAATCTTCCATGTGCCTGCAGAAGCAATTTTTGAAGTTCGGGATCCTGGATTTCCCTCCAGATTTTTTGTTTTGTTTTTTCCAGCCGGGGTTCCTTATAGGCTTTGCTTCGCTCTTTCTCTGGTTTTTCCATTTCCATAGCATATTCGGCTAACCTTTCAGCAATCTCCTGATAACCTGATTGATAAATTCCGGCGATATAAAAGGGCAAGACTTTTTTGCCATACTCCTCCGTGTTGTCTATGGTTTCATCAATGTTATCCCAAATATCGCCATATTCAGCGTTCAGTCTTTCATTGGCTTCTACTTTCTCCTTTAGCGATTCTTCAAAATCCCATTTTTTCTTCATCAAATATTCATCATTTAGCCCCATGAGCATCCCGGCGTATGCTTTGCGCCCGTTGGCAACGGAAAGCAGTTTACTTAAGAGTTCGGCCCTGCGCCCGGGATTCTCTTCAAAATACTGGAAATACGCCTTGTAAACCTCATTAAACTGGTTCAGAATAGCAGGATGCCTTGTATCGCGGAAAAACTTGAGTTGCCTCATCGAAAGTAACCGGTCGGTATTACCAGGCCGGCCAATAATAAAGGAAGCGTCTCCGGCCTGAGCTTCTTTATCCGTCCAGGTAAAATGATTGTCAACCTTAACAGGCTCCCCGTTGTCGTCGTAGGCTCTTACAAAAGCAAAGTCCAGCTCATAACGCGGGTAAGTGAAGTTGTCCCAGTCCCAGCCTGTAGCGGCGATCTGAACATCGGGAGCAAACACCAGGCGGATGTCATCGTATCGCTTATAGATATACATGGAATACTTTCCGCCATTGTATAAAGTTACAACCCTGCACGTCAGGCCGGTCTCTTTTTCATACTGCTTTTCGAGTTCTTTAATTTTTTCGCGTTTGCGTTTCGATTTTTCCTCATCGGTTTTGCCTTCTTCCATCGCCTGATGCACATCCGCAGTAACTTCTTCTATCTGCATCAGCTGATCAACGTATAAATTCGGGAATTTTCTCTCATCCTCAAGGGTTTTGGCATAATACCCATTTTTAAATAAATCTTCCCCTTCTTTTTGAACCCTGGACAGCCGTCCCCTGATGCAGTGGTGGTTGGTCATAATCAGGCCGTCTTCCGAGACAAACGATCCCGAACAGCCGCCGCCAAACTGCAGGGCGGATTTCTGAACATGGTCCAGCCATTGGTCCGAAGGCTCAAAACCAAGTTCTTTTTTGTATTCATCAACCGGCACGTTGTCAAACGTCCACATCGTTCCAAAATCTTCAAAGGAAAAATCAACCTCATCCAAATCAAGCGGTTCGTAAATGCTTTGCTGGGCAGTGCTGAAGGGTAGCATCGCCACCATCAGTATCCCTGCCATTGTAAATGCTTTTAGTTTATTCATAGTTATGTTGTGTTTAGTTGGTTACAAATATGTTCATCTCCTTTTCAGAAAGGAGGAGGCTAAGGTAAAAAATATCCATAATAATTTCATCAGTGGGCAGATTCCATTTTGTGGGGTTGTCATTGAAAGATGTTTAAAAATAGCAAGCTTAGAGCGAGTATTTCATAAAAATAAGCTCAATGAGGACTTGGGTTTTGCAAGACGCAAACGAAACAACCCGTTACCCCGGGAACCTTACCACAATGCGATCAAGCCAGGAAAGACAAGCCGTCTTTTTCGCAAAAACTACCGTAGGAACACCGGAACTTTTCACCGGCGTGTTGCATGGCGCCTGAAAAACCCTTTCAATTTATCGTAACCTCCGGGCTAAGGCGCCCGGAGCCTGCCCTCTCTTGCCAAACCCCAGCCTGAATTCCGATAACTATCGGAAGGGGCTAGTCTCATGGCGGCCGTTTGAATTTCCGGCCCTTTCCGGTGTGAAAAAAGAGTACACTCCGAGAGAATATTCAGGCTGAAAAACTTCAGTCGTTCGGGCGGGCAAAAAAATATCAGTCACTCCTGTTTTTCTGTGCCATTTTCTGTGACATTTTCTGTGAACTTTCCCCGACGTTTCGCCCGACATTTTCACCGACGTTATTTTCTGGTTTATCTCCTAATTTTCTCCACAGTTTATCTCCACAGTTTATCTCCACAGTTTATCTCCTAGTTTATCTCCTATTTTTCTCCCTATTTTTTCTCCCTAGTTTATTCCACAGTTTATTCCACAGTTCTTTCATTCTTCATCCACCACCTGCCAATATCCGCCTTTATCAGGGCCTATGCGTTTGATAAAGCCTTGTTTTTTAAGTTCATCCATATATCTGGCTACATGTCTTCTACTCATATTTAATTCATCAGCAATTTTAACAGTAGTAATATTTGCGTTATTTTTTATTAGCTCTATTATTTTCTGTGACATTTCCTGTGACATTTTCTCCGAACCAGCATACACCCGTGGAAAACTTGCGGAAAAGAAGTAGTTCATCTGAAAATCGGCTTTTGGAAGACCGGCTTCGGTCATGGCTTGCTGGATGCGGTTGAACTTCTAAAAATATTATAAGGCTGAGGGCTTATAATTTGCAAATATAAGGCTACAGGCTTATGGTAAGATTTGATAAACGGAAATAACTTATACTATGCATGCAATAATAACTGCAGATATAGTTGCAAATAAGACTA
>CAYFQK010000020.1:0-3431 GCA_964345255.1 uncultured Bacteroidales bacterium
TATTCATTGTTTGTCGTTTTTTTTGGTTTGCCCATAACTTGTTTATCTATTCATAAAATGTGAATATACCTACCCAAATACGGAATCATTGTTCATAATTAGTGTATTATATATCGAATCCGTCTATCGGGTTTTGTATATTCTTTAAATTCTTCATGCTCACGTGCGTGTATATTTCTGTTGTTTTACTACTCTTATGGCCTAACAGCTCCTGGATATACCTTAAATCCGTCCCGCTTTCCAGTAAGTGGGTTGCATAACTATGTCGCAAAGAATGCAGTGTAAAGTTGTGATTTTTTTTGACTTTTGCCAAATATTTCTTAAAAATACTTTGAAGACTTGTTGCAGAATATTTTGTTCCTGGCTTTTGCCCTTCGATAAGCCATATTTCAGGTTTGACAGCCCGGTAGTATTGAACAATCAAATCAAATAAATTATCGGGCACAGGCAAAACCCTGTCTTTTCGCCCTTTTGAATCTCTGATGGTTACAACCCTGTCTCTGCTATCCAGGTCAGTAAGTTTTAGGTTGATAATTTCGCTCCTTCTCAATCCCAGGCCATAAATAAGACTTAATGCGGTTTTGTGCTTTAAATTATAAATACCCTCCAGCATGCGGCGTATATCTTGTTTTGGAATTACCTTCGGAAGAGGCTTTGATCTGAATGGTCGCTCTATTTCTTCAAAATCGTGTTTTATATTTAACATTTTGATATAAAATAGTTTGATTGCGTTGATGGTCTGATTTTGAAAGGTGAATGATAATCCCTGTCTTACTATGAAATCATGATTGAATTTTATTATATCCTCTTTCGAGATGTCCGGCGCCCCTTTTTCCGGGTAAAAAGAAAAGAAAACTTCTAATTGATGACAGTATGTGTTGATATTATTAGAGGCATATCTTTTTTGCTTCATCCACTCTCTGAAGGCTCCTATTTTGGCTGCTTGATCTCCGCTAAGCCGGGTTTTGGGTTTTCCGGGTATTAACTTCCCCTTTTTTTCTCCCCGCTCCCGCTCTACCGGTTTCTTACCCTTCAACCCCGAATAATCAATAAAACCGAACTGTCTGAACGCTTCGAAAAATTCATGCAAATGGAATTCTTTTTCAGGAATGTACCAGCATTTTTGGGACTGACTCCACCGCGCTCCGGCCTGGCTCTTAAGCTGTTGGGTAAGCGCTGCATCTTTCGCGCACTCCACCCACACCACGGCTTGCGCCCGGTGAGTCCCATAAGTCAATAAAATTTGTTTGCCGGAGACCATCGGTTGGTATGTTACATGTTTGCCTTGGCAATATAAAATTTTATTGCGGAATTCGACAATTATGACTTGCTTTTTTCAGGGATTTGATGAAATTAAATTTCAGGAGGTAATTGATTCTGTCAGTGTATGGCCATTGCGTTAAAAACGCAAAGATTAAGCCGCCCGAATTACAAATTCGCGCGAGCAGTGAAACCGTCTGAATTTTGAATTCTTAATTTTGAATTCTTAATTTTGAATTCTTAATTTTGAATCTGGAATCTGAAATCTGGAATTTTGAATCCGGAATCTAGCACCCGGGACCGAAATTTTTCTTTTGACTACCAATAACAAATTAACTATTCAACCACTTAACCAGTTACCTCCTTTTGTATTTTTCCTATTTTTGACAAAAATCCCAGGGATGCGAAAACCTTTGGCGGAAATATTACGACCGGATAATTTAGACGACTTCATCGGGCAGGAACATATGGTGGGTAAAGGCGCCGTGCTGCGCAAAGCTATCGAATCGGGTAACATTCCTTCGATGGTTTTCTGGGGGCCGCCGGGCGTGGGAAAAACGACACTAGCTTACATTATTTCGCAGGTTTTGAACCGGCAATTCTATACCCTTAGTGCGGTAAGCTCTGGTGTGAAAGATGTGAGAAAGGTCATCGAACACGCCAAAGCTGTGCAGGGCGCTATCCTGTTCATCGATGAAATCCACCGCTTCAGCAAATCGCAGCAGGATTCGCTGCTCGGCGCCGTGGAGCAGGGCATCATCACCCTTATCGGGGCTACTACCGAGAATCCCTCGTTTGAGGTTATCTCCCCGCTCCTCTCCCGCTGCCAGGTTTACATCCTGAAACATCTCGAGGAAGAACACCTCGACCGGTTGATGGAGGCCGGAAAAAAGGAGCTGGAGAAGCACCTCGAAAAACCCATCGTCATCAAAGAAGATGCGGCCCTGAAACGAGTTTCGGGCGGGGATGCCCGCAAACTCTTCAACGCCCTGGACATGACCGCCAGCGCCTATGCCACGGAAGAAAAAATCACCCTGACCGATAAAAAAGTCATGGAAATCGTCCAGCAAAACCTGGCGCTGTACGACAAATCGGGCGAGATGCACTACGATATCATCTCGGCCTATATCAAGTCGATTCGGGGGTCCGACCCCAATGCGGCGGTTTACTGGCTGGCGCGCATGATAGAGTCGGGCGAAGAGCCGAAGTTTATTGCCCGCCGGCTGGTTATCCTGGCCTCGGAGGATATTGGCATTGCCAACCCGAATGCTCTGCTGCTGGCCGAAAGCTGCTTTAATGCCGTGGAAAAAGTCGGCTGGCCCGAAAGCCGGATTATTCTATCGGAAGCTACCATCTACCTGGCTTCCTCGCCCAAGAGCAATGCAGCCTACATGGCCATCAACAAAGCGCAGGAGTTGGTGAAAAAGGAAGGCGATTTGCCGGTACCGCTGCACATCCGCAATGCCCCCACCAAACTGATGAAAGATGTGGGCTACGGAAAGAACTACAAGTACGCCCACGATTACCCGGGAAACTTCGTACAGCAGGAGTTCCTGCCCGAAAAAATTTCGGGAACCGTGCTTTATCATCCGCAGGATAACCCAAAGGAAAAAGACATCTACAACCGGCTAAAAAGGTGGTGGAAAGATAAATATGAATTTTAAAATTTCGCAGAAGATGTACAACATAGAAAAACTCAAACATACCGGCGCCGGCAATTTCCTGCTGATTGCAGGGCCCTGTGTCATTGAAGACGAAGAGTCGCCGTTCAAAATTGCTGAAGAACTGGTCAAGCTGACGGATAACCACCAAATCCCGTTTATTTTCAAGGCCTCCTACAAAAAAGCCAATCGCTCACGCCTGGATTCGTTTACCGGCATTGGCGACAAAAAAGGGCTAAAGGTACTGAAAAACATCGGCAAACAACTGGATATCCCCGTCATCAGCGATTTCCACTCGGCCGAAGAAGCCCGGTTAGCCGCTAAATATGTCGACATCCTCCAGGTTCCGGCCTTCCTGTGCCGGCAGACGGAAATCCTGATAGCTGCCGCCGACACCGGAAAAACAGTCAATATTAAAAAAGGGCAGTTTCTATCACCAGAAGCTATGAAGTTTGCGGTCGATAAAGTAAGGGAATCCGGAAATGAAAACATCATGATCACCGAAAGGGG
>CAYFQK010000020.1:3441-4775 GCA_964345255.1 uncultured Bacteroidales bacterium
GTTCGGCTACCAGGATTTGGTGGTGGATTTCAGGGGAATCCCCGTCATGCAGCAAAACAATGTGCCCGTAATCGTCGACATCACCCACTCGCTTCAGCAGCCCAATCAAACCGGTGGGGTCACCGGCGGGCAACCCGAAATGATTGAAACCATAGGTAAAGCAGCCATAGCCACCGGTGCCGACGGGATTTTCATTGAAACGCATCCCGATCCTTCCGAAGCTAAATCGGACGGAGCCAATATGTTGCAGCTCGAAAAACTGGAAGAATTGATTGTAAAACTGAAAAAGATACGGCATGCGATTTAACCTGTTGGTTGCTTTTATTTTCACGCTAAGCTTGTCAGGCTTCTCGCAGCAAAATTACCGGCAAAACCAGGATACCGTTCAGCCGTGGTGGGAATACGGCATTCAGTTTGGAGCTTACGTTGCTGATAACTACACGGCCGACTTTTATAACGGCGAGGGGGTCAATGACATCACACAAGTTACTGAAAACGATGTTTTCCAAGACCGTATCCTGCAGGCCATCCCATACGAAGAATTTGAAATCGGTGCCATGCCGCAAAACATGGCCTACAAAACAGCTACTATGCCGGGGCTGCACCTTGAATATCACAAAAATCGTATGACCAGCTTTTTTGTGAATTTTCAGTATGTGAAACTCGTTACCCGCGACGGCTTTAAGGTGATTGACCCGAATGAGGAGCTAACCTTTGAAGATTATATCTTAAGCACCATCCGGGCCGAGGAGGAGAGGGTTTACATCGATGTGGGGGTAAAGCAGGCCTGGCCGCTTACCGACCATTTCACCCACTACATGATTGGAGGGCTTAATGTAAGCAACACCACGGTAATGAGTCACAAAATAGATATCGGCTCATTCACCCGAAGCATCAAGTCCAGATACAGTGATGAACCTTTTAACCCGAATTACCCGCACAATGAATACGATTTCAAACAAGGCGGTATTGGATTCGGAATTGTCGGTGGATGGGGCGTAAAGCTCACCTATCAGCAAAGCTTGTATGCCGCTATCGATTTAACGGCTTACTACAATCAAACGATTTTGCCGGATAACCAGCAATTCGGGGTGAATTTTGCGCCTATGCTAAGATTAGGCTACAAAGCCCAAACCTTATTGCCCGCGCAATGATGGAATGGAGGTATGGTTGGTTGGTGACAGACAGCAGATAAATTCCAGATTCTTAACTTCAGAGGCCACGCAGGCAACTCAGGAGCATAAACGCTTGAGAAAATCCCCAATATCAAATTCCAAATTTCAAATAAAAACCAAAAACCAATCTTCAAATAATGTTAAAAAAATGGTATTAAG